>DZCT01000474.1 GCA_022736535.1 Desulfatirhabdium butyrativorans
GCGGGGCGACGATTGCTGATGCGCCGCTTCTGGACGAGCTGATAGCGGAAAGCGCCAGCGGCAGCCGTTCAAAGCGTGATGAAAGTGTCTGGTTTGACTGGAGAACCGAGACAGAACTCGGAAAAGAAATCATGGGACATCTTGAAGTCGGTCCCGGTGTGTGGCAAAGCATTGAAACACAGCCGGAAAAACTTGAGATGACGGTGACGCTGAGTCCTGAAAATCCCGCTGAAACGAAAGCTGATCTGCTGGTGTATGACGCGGCGGAAAGGATGATCGGAAAAGCGGGCGGAGATATGCCGGGCGCAGCTTACAGCGTAAATGCTGACGGCAGCCTGTTTATCTCGGTGCCGGTGCAGAGACAAGGCAGTTATCGGGTGCTGGTGCGCGGAATGAAAACCGAATCTGCTGTTCTGACCGTGAAAATTTATCAGCAGGATTTTGAAATCTTTTCTCAGACAGCAGAATTCGGCGTTAAGGCGCATCAGAGCATCGTGTGTCAGATTTCGCTGTCCGCCGAGATGTCGGTTGATTTCGGAACGCCCGGCGTATCTTCAGATGCCTCAGGCAAGCCGCTGTATCACGATTTTGACGGCGACGGCGATATTGACGATACCGATGTCGAAAAGGTTTCCGCCTTGTGGAACAGCTCCGCAGGAGATGCGGGCTATGACGCGTTCTATGATCTGGACGATGACGGTCATATCAGCGTTCTTGACATTATGCGGGTTGCGAACGGAATGACAGGTAACTAAGTGACGGTAGTGGTGTAGAAGAGGTGACGGAACCTTCCGCTGTCATTCTGAGCCGCAGCCCTGAGCGTAGCGAAGGGTCAGCGAAGAATCTTTTATTATAACAGTGTATTACAGAAACAGAGATTCTTCACTTCGTTCAAAATGACACTCCGAAATCACCTATTCTACACCACCACCTAAAAAGTTTCTCGCAAAGCACGCAAAGTTCGCAAAGAAATACTGTCTGTTTTTTTTATAAAAAAGCTTTTCTTTGCGCCCTCTGCGCCTTTGCGAGAAACTTTATTCCCCCTTCCACCGCTGCCGGGGTTCCGCATCAATGAAATTTATTTCAGCATTTTCTCCCCTGTTTCAATTTTCCCGAAAACAACTGTTGAAGAATTTTATATTTTAAGATAAAAAAGAAGAAGATTTGATGACTTTTAAAAAGTTGTCAAATTATCAGTCTCATAACTATTTTGATTTACAGGAGATAAACGATGAGTTTGTTTGTTGTGGACACGGAAAAATGCCAGCGGGACGGCATTTGCGCTGATGAATGCCCTCTGCGGCTGATTGTATGGAAAGATAAAAATTCCTTTCCCCGCCCCGTTCCCAATGCCGGGGAATTTTGCATCAACTGCGGTCACTGCGTGGCGGTTTGTCCCAAGGGCGCGCTGTCGCTGAAAACCATGTCGCCGGAGCAATGTCCGCCCGTGAAACAAGACTGGCTGTTAAATTCGGCGCAGGCGGAACATTTTCTCCGTGCGCGGCGGTCTATCCGAACTTACAAACCTCAGCCGGTCCCGCAGGAGACGCTTGCCAAACTCATAGACATTGCCCGTTTTGCGCCTTCGGGACACAACCGCCAGCCCGTCAGATGGACTGTCGTATCCGGCGAAAAAGAAGTGGCAAAACTCGCGGGCATTGTGGCTGACTGGATGCGTCATGTTCTGAAGACAGAGCCGGAGACCGGAAAAATGATGTATTTGGACCGGGTGGTAAAGGCTTGGGAATTGGGCGTGGATACGATTTGCCGGAAAGCGCCGCATGTCGTTGTCGCGCACGCGGCAAAAGCGGACCGGACTGCGCCGCCTGCCTGTTTCATTGCCCTGTCCTATCTGGAATTGGCTGCGCCCGCTCTGGGACTCGGTGCGTGCTGGGGCGGATATTTCAATATGGCTGCCACGCTCTGGCAGCCCATGAAAGCGGCGCTCGAACTGCCGGAGGAAAATATCAGTTTCGGCGCGATGATGGTGGGATACCCGAAATACAAATATCATCGCCTGCCGCTCAGGAATGAGGCGCGGATTAAGTGGATTCAGGGAAAATAAGCCACGAAAGAAAGGTTCTCGCAAAGACCGCAAAGAAATTAAGATTTCTCGCTACGCTCGAAATGACATTCCGGCAGCTTTGCGGTCTTTGCGAGAAATAATTTTAAACTTTAAAAGGAGCAATATGAGGGAAAAAATCATCAGTCGAAGTTTCTTTTATGTTCATCTCGTGATGCTTGCAATCGTATTATCTGCGACTTTATCCGGCGCGGAAACTCAGGGAACAAAATTGTTTGATGCCGGGCAGGGCGTAAAAATGTTTTCTCCCATTATCGGCGCTGACGGAAATCTTTATGTCCGCACCGGAAACAATTATCTCTATGCGGTTTATGCTGACGGGACCGGCAGAAAATGGGCGCTCGGAAAGGAAATCAGCGTGTCTTCAGACCCGGCGGCAGGTTCTGACGGCACCGTCTATGCGGCATCGTCAGATAAGCGCCTGCTTGCGGTCAATCCTGACGCGAGTCAAAAATGGAAAACCTCAACGGACATCAGCATATCGCTGGCGCCGGCAATCGGCGATGAAGGCATTGTTTATGCGGCTGCGGAAGACAATCACCTCTACGCGTTCAATCCTGATAATGGCTCGCAGAAATGGCGGTATCCTGAAAGCGGAGAACTCCGTCTCGTCACGCCGCCGGTTGTCGGTCCCGGCGGCGTTGTCTATATCGGCTCAAATGACGGCTATCTCTATGCAGTCAACTCAGACGGAACGCTGAAGTGGAAATCCGGCACAGAGATAAATCCGACACTTTCGCCTGCCATTGCCGCAGACGGCACGATTTATGTCGTATCCGAAGACGATGCGCTCTGCGCGGTCAATTCCAACGGAACGGAGAAATGGCGGTCGTCCGCAAGCATCGAAAACCTGAAACCTGCGTCTTCGCCCGTTGTTGACAAAGACGGAACGATTTATGTCGGTTCGGAAGACGGCTATGTTTATGCGCTCAGTTCCGGCGGGAGTGAGAAAGCAAAATACAAAACCGAGGCAAGGGTATCTTCAACGCCGGCGCTCACGCAAGGCGGGTTTCTCTGTTTCGGCTCGGAGGACGGCTATTTCTACATGGTCAATCTCGCGGAAACAGACGCAGATAAGCAGATAACAACGTATCAGACAGACGGAAAACTGTCGGCGTCTCCGGCTGTGGGCAGCGACGGAACGATTTATATCGGTTCGGAAAACGGCATCCTGTGGGCAATCAAGGGCAGTTCTAAGACAGGTTTGAAGACAGATGCGCCCTGGCCCATGTTCCGGCATGATGCGAGACATACTGCTCGGAACACGCCCATAGCAGATGCGGGATCAGAGCAGACGGTAAATGACGGCGACACCGTGACCTTAAACGGTTCGGGTTCAAGCGATCCGCTGGGCATCAAATCTTACAAATGGACCCAGACCGAAGGCACAAGCGTAACGCTTTCAGATTCGAGTTCTTCCAAACCCACGTTCACCGCGCCGGCACTTGGCACTGACGGTGAAGAAGTAAAACTTACTTTTCGCTTAACGGTTACGAATCAGGCGGATATGGAAGACGCCGATACCTGCGTGATTACTGTTGAAGAAACAGATGCAAACTGTTTCATCGGCGTGGCGGCGGATTAAAATTTTGCCACGAATGAACACGAATTTAGCCACGAATTTTTCACGAATTTTTCACGAATTT
>DZCT01000053.1 GCA_022736535.1 Desulfatirhabdium butyrativorans
TGTAATAATTTTCCCAGTATTCTTCTTCGGATACATAACGCCTGTCTTCGGACACTGTTTTTTCATCGGCGACAGGAGAGGTATCTTCTGGATTGTTTTTAAGATGCAATATGCGCATAGTTTCACATCCTTTTCTGAACGGTTCGGAGGACATACAGCCGAAAATCTGTTCTGTCCGGTTCAATGCCGGCATCTGCGGTTTTGTCAGGCGATTCGGATTTGCGGCGGGGTTAAGCCGGTTTTTCCCATGTTTCTCAGTATTACTTATATATAATAAAGCATAATTTTATGATTTGCAATAGTGGGAAAATGGTGGGGAAAATGGTGGGAAAAACCCACTATTTTTTTGGGGGTGAGGGGTTCGGGGTACGGGGTTCGAGGTGCCGCCTCTGACCTCGAACCTCATACCTCAAACCCTCTTACTCCATAGACTGAAGGAATGATTTGAGGCTTGTTTTCACATTGGACAGTCCGAGTTTTTTTCGGATATTCTGGCGGTGGAAATTAAAAGTGTTTTCCGAAGTGCCGATCAGATCGGCAATCTGTTTGCCGCTTCTGCCTTCCCGGATAAGTCCGGCAATCTGCAATTCCATGGGCGTCAGATTGAAACGGGGAGAAGCAAGGCTGCGGGAAAATTCCGACAATATCTCATTCAGCGCAGATTCGACGGTATTCAGACATTCTTTCTGTCTGGGCTTGTCCATAATCCTCCTGAGCATTTCAATCATGGGAAAAATCCGGCTGACAATATTTGCCTCAATCTTTTCTTCATGCTTTGCCGAAATTTCTTCCCGAACCTGCATCATCACTCTGAGCGCTTCGGTCCGCTCCAGAACCAAGTGTTCAAGATGATCCCGGTGCCGGTTGAGTTCAAGATGCGTCCTGACCCTTGCCAACAGTTCATGCGGATTGAAAGGCTTGCCCACATAATCGGCGGCGCCCAGATTAAATCCTTTCACAATGCTTTCGGTATCTGTTCTGCCGGTCAGGAATATCACCGGAATATGATGGGTTTCAGGATCGGCTTTCAGACGGCGGCAGACTTCATATCCGTCTATTCCCGGCATCATAATATCTAAAAGAATCAGATCAAAATTCATGGTTTTGACATGCGCCAGCGCGCTTTCGCCGTCTTCGTCATAAGCCAGCCGGTAGCCTTCCCGTATCAGAATGGCAGAGGCAGCCTGAATATTTCGGGGCATGTCATCAACAATCAGGATATTGATTTTGTTTTCGGAAGCGTTTTTCATCAAATTTATTCAGATTTATCGGCAGGGCGGGCCCCGGGCTAAAAACAGACTGTTCCCGCCGGTTTAATACCGATTTTCCCACAGAGGACACAGAGAACAAAGGACCACAGAGATCACAGAGTTTTAAAAATCTCTGTGATCTCTGTGGTTTTTTCACGCTCTGTGTCCTCTGTGGGAAAAAAATCGGACACAGCGTTTTTTCTGCGGTCTGTGAGAATATATTTTCAACAGAGATTTGGTATCAGTCTGTTTTCAGCCCGGAGCCCGCCCTACCGATTCAATCAGTTCAGGGTATGAATACAACATTTTTTTGATATTCTCAATATCAAAATTGCGGCAATGTCCCGCCAGATTTGTCCCGAAACGGATAAGCACTCCGGATGAATATGCTTCTCCGGCAGACCTGACCTTATCTGCAAACATTTCAATATCGTCGAACACACGGCTGCTGCACACTTCTTCCCACAGGGGACTCAGTTCTTTTTCAAGTTTTTCAAGAAGTTCTTTCAGCATTTCCGGGGGAATTTCATCTCTTTTTTCCGGCGTCTCTTTTTCAACTGCTTTTTTCTCACTTTGAATAAAGCGGGACAATTCAAGGAAAATTTCAGATTTCCGGACCGGCTTTGTCAGAAAACTCTCAAACAAGCCGCTCTGCATGATGGTTTCCCTGTCTTTTTGCAGCGCGGACGCGGTGATCACAAGGATAGGAATGTGTCTGAGCTTTTCATTGTTTTTGATCTGTCGAGCCGCTTCATAGCCGTCCGTAACCGGCATTCGGATGTCCATCAGAATCAGATTCGGCTCATATTGCGCGGCAAACCTGATCGCTTCTTCTCCGTTTTCCGCCTCGATTATATAAACCTGTGTATCGTTGAAAAAAGCTTTTATCAGTTCCCGGTTTGAGAGTTTATCGTCTGCAATCAGAACGGTTGCCTGTCCGAAAACAATATTTTCACCGTCAGTTATCGTCTCTTTATCCGTCATCGGCGACTGTTCCGAAACAGCCACATCCCGAAGAATGATTTCAAACATGCTTCCCTTGCCGGGCGTGCTTTTCACAGAAACAGTCCCGTTCATCATCTCGACAAGACGTTTGGTAATGGACAGTCCGAGTCCGGTTCCCTCGTATTTTTTAGCGATTCGCTGTTCCTGCTGAAAAGCATCAAATATCCTCTCCTGAAATTCAGGCGAAATGCCGGGGCCGGTATCTTCGACAGTGAGAATGAGGTTCAGGGACGTAGAGACGCACGGCCGTGCGTCTCTACCTGCCGAAATTTTCACAAAACCCTTTTCCGTGAATTTTATCGCATTGCCGATCAGATTCACCAGAATCTGTCTGAACCGGGCTTCGTCCAAAACCAGCGTTTCAGGAATATCATCTGAAACAGCGACGATAAATTCAAGTCCTTTCTCGGATACTTTCAGGGAAAATATCTGCCGTATTTCTTTGATAATGCTGCGAAATTTTACAGGTTTGGGCTGAAGTTCCACTTTTCCGGCTTCGATTTTGGACATATCGAGAATATCGTTAATCAGCGTCAGCAGGCTTTTTCCGCCTGAACCGATGGCTTCAAGATAACTTCTCTGTTTTTCATCTGTTATCATGGAAAAAAGCAAATCGCTGAATCCGATCACCGCATTCATGGGCGTTCTGAGTTCATGGCTCATGTTGGCGAGAAACTCGCTTTTGGCAAGGCTTGCCGCTTCCGCCTGAGCTTTTGCGGCTATCAGTTCCTGTTCCACGAGTTTTCGGGCAGTAATGTCCAATGTCAGAATCGCCAGTTGCAGGACGTCTCCGTTTTTGTCAAACACCGCCGGCGCGATACGGTTTTGGACATGCAGACCTTCAAAGCTGTCTTCAAAAATCATGGTCTGACCGGCGGTGAACGCCGCCTCGTTCCAGATTCTGCGGATTTCGCCCAACTGAGGCGGCATGAACTGATATATATTTTTTCCGACCATCTGATCCGGCGAAGTTTTGAAAAACTGCGAGACTTTTTCGTTGCTCAACAGAATGCCGCCCTCACGGTCAACCAAAGTGACGAATGCGGGGATGGCGTTCATCAGCGTTTTGAGCAGATTCTGACTTTGATTCAGCGCGTCTTCAAGCAGTCTGCGCTCATGAATTTCTTTTGCCAACCGTCTGTTCCAGACTACGCTTATCCCCAAAATGATGATAAAAAAACTTCCGACAGCATAAACCCATTTCAGAATTTCAGACCGGTTGGGACGATATTCAACCCGAACCCTGCACCATTTCTGAAAAATGGCGTCATGTTCTTCCCTGCTGATGGCGTCAACTGCTTTGTTGATGATACGGACAAGTTCGGGATAATCCTTGCGAACCGCATACATATAAGGCAGTGGCGGATGATCCGCAACGCCGGCGATTTTCAGGTTCGGATAATTCTGCATCAGATATCCGGCAAACAGAGGAGCGGAAAGCGTTGCATAAGCTTGGGATTCGGACACGGCTCTGAACAGTTCCGCCATGCTGTTCACCTCAATCCTTTCAATATCCGGGTAAGGGCTTACAACTTCATTGTAAACGCCCAAGCCTTTTATGACCGCGACTTTTTTGCCTCTCAGCGTGCTGATTGAATCCATAAAAGGCGCATCGTTCCGGGCGATAATGATGATTTTAAATTCCGCAAAAGCTTTTGTGAAGATTGAATATGTCAGCCGTTTCGGGATATTGAAGGTCTGAAACATATCAATCTCGCCGGATTTCAGCATTGAATCTCCCTCGCCGAATTTCATGGGAACATACTGAAAACATAAGCCGGTTTTTTCGCTTACCAGATTCAGATAGTCAATCGTAAAGCCTTTTATGCCGTCTTTTTCATAAATTCTCAGAGGCGGAAAATCAGGCGGAATGCCGACTCTGACGGTTCTGTGAGCTGCGATCCGGTCCTTTTCTTCGGCTGTGAGCAGGATTTTTTCCGTATCCGGAATCAGTCTGTCCTGCGGTTCCGCTTCCGGCAGCGACTGAGCATCTGCCGGAAACAGGGAACATATCGCCCACAGAACGGCAAATATGCCGATGTTTAAAAATATTTTCAATGCTGAACTCCTTGAAACTGTCTCGCCTGTAGTGTCATTTCGACCGACCTATTCTCGTTCCCACGCTCCGCGTGGGAATGCAGCCCGGACGCTCCGCGTCCGGATGATGACTGTAAAACGGGTTTATCTGTTTTCAGCCGGGGCCGTTCTGCATTCCCACGCGGAGCGTTGGAACGAGACTGTAGAGACTATTTTTTCCCTTTGTAAAACTGTCGCTCAAACAGATTGTGATACCCGGTCCAGCTTTCATTGGAATCTTCTTTGGCGATAAAATCCCGAATGCCGTTGATTTTTGCATCTATCTCATCAATATAATTCAGCAAAACCGCTTCAATTGTTTTCGGCACTTCCGGAGAGCCAAATTCCCGTATGCCGTGATGACTGACGATGAGATGTCTGAGCAGCATGGCATGTTCTTCTGGAAACGCATTGATTTCTCTGAGTTTTTCATCTAACATCTGACAGCCGATGACAATATGGTTCAGGAGTCTGCCTTCATCGGAATAATCAATTTTGAACTGATAATCCAGTTCTCTGACCTTGCCGATGTCGTGAAGAATCGCGCCGGTAAAAAGGATGTCCGTGTCAACGCCACCGTAATGTCCTGAAATTTTCTCCACCAGCAAAGCCATGGAAAGGGTATGTTCCAGCAGACCGCCGATATAGGCATGGTGCATTTTTTTTGCAGCCGGAGCGGTTTTGAATTTGCGGACAAATTCCCTGTCATTCCAGAATGCGTTCAGAAGTTCTTTGAAATGTTCGGCTTTTAAGAAATGATTGCCGGTTTTCACCAATCGCTCGAACATGGCGTCAACGTCCCGAGTCGTTGCCGGAATAAAATCCGCCGCGGTCACTGCGTCCCGGGGGCATTTTTCCATGTCTTTGATCACCAACTGAAGCCTGCCGCCGTATTCGGAAACGCCTCCCCGCACCCGGACAAAATCGTCTGTATTCACGGCGGCGGCGATACGGTCAGCATTGTCCCACGCAACGCCCTTGATTCTGCCGGTTTTGTCGGAAAGGGCGACATTCAGGAAATTGGCGCCGTCCTGTTTCTGTCGGAGATTTTTTTCCGCCAGGACAAAAATATCATCAACAACATCGCCAAGTCTGATGGTATCTATAAATTTTTTTTTCATATAAAGAGCAATAGCATATTATCGTTTTTTAGTAAAGAGGTTCGGGGTTCGGGGTCAGAGGTTCGGGGGGATTGCCCTCTGACCTCGAACCCCGCACCTCTCACCCCGAAAGAAGGGGGCAAGGGGGATGTTTTGACGGAGATTTTTTTCAACTTCCCCTGTTTATTAAAATAACGTGAGTTCGACATAAAAAATTAATTAATCAGATCAGCATGTTTTTTTACCCCCTTTTTTAAAGGGGGGCAGGGGGGATTTCTGTGCAACTCCCTGAAAATACGCCTGTCTGTCTCAGCCCGGGGCACTTTAAAAAGGGGGAAACACAGGATTATATCGAACTCACGTTAAAATAATAACTTGACAAAGCAAAAATTCACATGGTATTGAATACGACTGAGCGCTCGTTCAGATACAAAGAATAAGATTTGACAAGTTTTCAAAAGTTGTCAAATCTCATGCGGATTAACGATGAACGGATATGATGAAATGAAACAGGACGCAAACAGAATAAAAGATATTCCCACGTTGGTGAAAAATCCCGATCTCGTAGAACGCAGACGCCGACAGATCATTGATGCGGCTGTACAGCTTTTCATCGAAAAAGGATTTCATAAAACCACGACCCGCGAGATTGCCGCTGCCACAGGTTTTTCCATCGGTTCTTTGTATGAATATGTCGCGTCCAAAGAAGATATTCTGTATATGGTTTGCGATGCCATTCACGAGGAAGTGGAGCGGGGCGTTCAGGCTGCGCTTGCCAGAGCCACAGGCGGGCGGGATGTGCTGTCAGAGATGATTCGGGAATATTTTTTAGTCTGCCATCGCATGTCCGATCACATTCTGCTGATTTATCAGGAAACCCGGTCATTGCCTGTCCAGTGGCAGAAAAAAATCCTTGAAAACGAACTGAATATTACCGGCATTTTTCTTGAAGTATTGGTCAATCTGGTGGCAGACGGCAGGCTGCCCTATTTGGATGAACGCTCTGTGGAACTGACAGCTCACAACATTTCGGTTTTGGGACACATGTGGGCATTCCGGCGATGGTTTCTCGCCCGGCATTACAGCATTGAAGATTATACACAACTCCAGACGGAGTTTATATTGGGAATCGCTATGGGAAAGAGTGAATAAGTGCGCGCGGTATTTTTGCCACGAATGGACACAAATTTTGGAACACGAGTGAAGCACGAATTAAAAGAAAATCTCACGTTCCATGCACTGAATGGGAACGTAAAACGGGTTTTAAACCCGTTTTACTTTAACGCTTTGCCGTAAAATTCGTGAAAATTTATCTTAATTTACATTTATTACAATAAATTCGTGTTCTTTTATTCGTGAAACATTCGTGGCCATTCGTGGCAAAAAAAACCGGCGCACACTGTTCATTCAACTAAAAAAAGGAGACAGGGGAATGGAAATAGAACTTTACAAACCGAAGCATAACATTCGGGTGGTGACGGCAACCTCTCTGTTTGACGGTCATGACGCATCCATCAACATTTTTCGCAGAATCCTGCAAAGCACGGGCGTGGAAGTCATTCATCTGGCGCATAACCGCTCGGTTCAGGAAGTTGTGGACGCCGCGGTTGAAGAAGACGCTCAGGGCGCGGCAGTGTCCTGCTATCAGGGCGGCCATGTGGAATTTTTCAAATACATGGTGGACCTGCTCAAAGAAAGAGGCGCATCGCATATCAAAGTCTTCGGGGGCGGGGGCGGAGTGATTGTTCCCGAAGAAATCAGGGAGTTGGAAGCCTACGGCGTTGCCAAAATCTATTCGCCCGAAGACGGCGCCAGATGGGGACTTCAGGGCATTATCAACGACATGGTTGAGCAGATGGATTTTTCCACCGTGAAAAGCAGCAGTTTTGATCTGAGTCAGCTCACGCCGGACAACAAGCTCATGGCGGCAAATCTGATTACCGCGGTTGAGGAGGCAAAATCGAAGGAAAACGGTCAGTTGGCATTGCTCAGGGCGCAATTGCAGAAAAAGATAGGAACTCGGAAAATTCCGGTCATCGGCGTCACCGGCACCGGCGGCGCGGGAAAATCCTCGCTGACCGATGAACTGGTCTTGCGTTTTCTCCATGACATCAAAGACGCGAGCGTTGCGATTATCAGTTGCGATCCCTCACGGCGGAAAACCGGCGGCGCGCTCTTAGGCGACAGAATCCGCATGAACGCGATCAACAATTCCCGTGTCTATATGCGTTCGCTTGCCACACGCCAGTCTCATACGGAAATTCCCGAATCGCTGGCGGAGGCTGTGGAAGTAGTCAAAGCCGCAGGCTATGATCTGGTGATTACGGAAACCGCAGGCATAGGGCAGGGCGATTCGCATATCATTGATCTGGCTGATGTTTCCATGTATGTGATGACCAGCGAATTCGGCGCGGCGTCTCAGTTGGAAAAAATTGACATGCTCGATTATGCGGATTTGGTTGCCGTGAACAAATTCGAGAAGCGGGGCGGAGAAGACGCGGTTCGGGATGTCCGCAAGCAACTGCAGCGCAACCGCAACGCATGGGACAAAAAGACCGAAGACATGCCGGTTTTCGGGACTATTGCTTCCAAATTCAATGACGACGGCGTGACCGGGCTGTATCATGCCCTGCTGGATACGATTGCGAAAAAAACCGGCGTCAAATTCGAGTCAAATATTCCCAGAAACAATCTCAAGACTTCTTCATCCAAAACCATCATCATTCCGCCGGAACGCACCCGTTATCTTTCGGAAATCTCCGACACGGTAAGAGGATACCACAAGCATACCGAAGAGCAGGCGGACGCGGTTCGCAAAGTCTGGCATCTGAAAGAGAGCGAAGACGCGCTCAAAGGCGATATGCCGGAGCTTCTCGCACGGCTCAAAGCGGAAGTCGCAAAAGCGGAAAGTCTTGTGGATGAAGAAAGCGCGAAACTCCTTGAAAGCTGGAAAGAAATCAGGGAGATGTACAGCAAAAGCGAGTTGGTTTATCAGGTCAGGGACAAAGAAATCCGTGTGCCGCTGCTTGTGGAGTCTTTATGTCATAAGATGATCCCCAAAATTGCGCTGCCGCAGTTCAAAGACCCCGGAGAAATCTATCGCTGGCTGCGCCGGGAAAATCTCCCCGGATATTTTCCCTACACCGCGGGCGTGTTTCCGCTCAAACGCGTGGACGAAGACCCCACGCGCATGTTTGCGGGCGAGGGCGATCCTTACCGGACCAACAAGCGATTCAAGCTGCTGTCTGCCAATTACGACGCCAAACGCCTTTCCACCGCGTTTGACTCCGTGACGCTCTACGGCTACGATCCTGACCGCCGTGCGGACATTTACGGCAAAGTGGGAACTTCCGGCGTCAGCATCTGCACCTTAGATGATGTCAAAGTGCTTTACAGCGGCTTTGATCTCTGCGCGCCGAACACTTCTGTTTCCATGACCATCAACGGTCCCGCGCCTATCATTCTTGCCATGTTTTTCAACACCGCCATTGAGCAGCAGATAGACAAATTCAGGAATGAACAGGGCAGAGAGCCTTCGGATGCGGAATACAAAAAGCTGCGGGACATGGTGTTGAGCAATGTCCGCGGCACGGTTCAGGCGGATATTCTCAAGGAAGATCAGGGGCAGAACACCTGCATCTTTTCCATTGATTTCGCGCTCAAGATGATGGGCGATATTCAGGAGTTTTTTATCGCCAATAATGTACGGAATTTTTATTCTGTTTCCATTTCGGGCTATCACATTGCCGAAGCCGGCGCGAATCCCATTTCCCAACTGGCGTTTACGCTCGCCAACGGTTTTACTTATGTGGAATACTATCTCTCCCGCAACATGCCGATGGACAGTTTCGGTCCGAATCTCTCTTTCTTCTTCTCCAACGGCATGGATCCGGAATATACCGCCATCGGCAGAGTGGCGCGGCGGATATGGTCTGTTGCCATGCGGGATAAATACGGCGCGTCCGCTCGTTCCCAAATGCTGAAATATCACATTCAGACATCGGGACGCTCGTTGCACAGTCAGGATATTCAGTTTAACGATATTCGGACCACGCTTCAGGCACTGTGCGCGATTTACGACAACTGCAACAGCCTTCACACCAACGCGTTTGACGAGGCAATCACCACGCCGAGCCGTGAATCTGTGCGCCGTGCGCTGGCGATTCAGCTCATCATCAACCGGGAATGGGGCTTGAACAAAAATGAAAATCCGCTTCAGGGCAGTTTTATTGTGGAAGAACTGACCGATCTGGTGGAAGAAGCGGTTCTCACGGAGTTCGACAAGATTACCGAGCGCGGTGGCGTGCTGGGTTCTATGGAAACCGGCTATCAGCGGAGCAAGATTCAGGAAGAATCCATTTATTACGAGGTGCTGAAGCACAGCGGAGAATATCCCATTGTCGGCGTCAATACCTTCCGTGACCCGGATGCCGATAATTCGGACCTCACGGAAACGAACATCGAACTGGCGCGGGCAACCGATGAGGAAAAGGAATCGCAGTTGAAACGTCTCGCGGAGTTCCAAAAGCGGAATGAAAGCGAAGCGCCGGCAGCGTTGGCGCGTCTTCAGAAAGTCGCGCTTTCAGGAGAAAATGTGTTTGCCGAACTGATCAATACGGTGCGGGTCTGTTCGCTGGGACAGATCACACAGGCATTGTATGACGTGGGCGGCAAATATCGGCGGAATATGTAAGGTTCTCGCAAAAGGTTTCTCGCAAAGAACGCAAAGGGCGCTAAGAAATTATGAGTTACGCAGTTGACCTCGTTCCCACGCTCCGCGTGGGAACGTCCGGAAGTTGTCAGATCCGGTGCGGACGCGGAGCGTCCGGGCTGCATTCCCACGCGGAGCGTGGGAACGAGAACCAAATGCGTAACTCCTAAACATATCAAGGAGGCAAGGTTTTATTTTGAAAAGTAAAAAATTCTGTTTAAACAAACTGTTGTTTATTCTCGCTGTCGGAATCATGACGCTCTGCGGCGCTTCAGCCTCTGCTGCGGTGGAAGTTATCCTTGAAACGCCGGAGGGCGGGCGAGTTGAGCCGAGCGGCAAAGTCGAAGTCACTGACGGTGTGATAAAAGAGTTCAAACTCTATCCGAATCAGGGATATGTTCTCAACGATCTTCAATTAGAAGCTGCAAATGCCGGTGCCAAAACATCGGTAAAAAATTACGTCATTAATAATACTTACAATTTCGGGGGCGGCGCGGCTGACCACAAACTTTATGTGAGTTTCAAACAAGGCATTCAGTATCATATCAACGCCGAAGCCGGACCCGGCGGAACCGTAACGCCGTCAGGCGATGTGGCAGTAGATGAAGGACAGGCTCAGGCTTTTGCCGTCACGCCTGACGAGGGCTACGACATTGCGGATGTTACGGCAGATGATGTCTCGCTGGGCGCAGTTTCCGCCTATACTTTCGAGAATGTCGCTGCCGAGGGACATAAAATCCGTGCAAGCTTTGTCAGACAGTATGCGATAAATGTCACGCCCTCGGAGAATGCGGACATCTCTCCGGATGATGCGGTGCTGAATGTGAACGAAGGCGCAACACCGGTCTTTACGATAACGCCGAAGCCCGGATATGAAATCTCGGATGTGACGGTGGATGAAAATTCCGTAAAAGATAAGGTTCAGACAGACGACAAAGGCGTTGCGACCTACACATTTGAAGCGGTCAGCGCGGATCATACCTTTGCCGTAACGCTTGTGCAGAAGCATCGCATCACAGCAACAGCGGACAAACACGGAAAAATAGAACCGGCAAATGATATTGTAACTCACGGTGCTGACAGCAAGGCTTTTAAAATCATACCGGATCAGGGATATGCAGTTGCAAGCGTGACGGTTGATAAAGCCCCGTGTGAAATAAAAGGCGCAACTTACACCTTCAAAAATGTCACTGCGGATCACAGCATTCATGTTGCGTTCAAAGACCGCCGGGATGCGGACGGCGACGGGAAATTGGGCATAAACGATTTGTATCATGCTGCCAAAGCTGTCATTACCGGCGATGACAGCATGACCTTGAAAGATGTGCTTGATATTTTTAAGATAATGACCGGGCTGGCAAATCAATAAGTTTTTTTATAGTCGTCCACCTTCGGTTTTTTGCGGCATGTTTTTTGCATTTATTCTGCTTTCGGATATCTGTCTGTGTCCGTCTGTGTGCATCTGCGGCAAAAAAACAAAAGCGGATCAGTATAAAATGCGGGACATTTTTCAGTCCCGCATTTTTCAACTGCGGGAAATATTGCGCTAAATGAAAATATATCCTCCATGTCTCAAACAGATGATCCGAAATACAGATTCGCCGAAGCCGCCGGAAGGTTTTTCCTATCAGCCGACCTGCGTGTTTCTGCTGCTGTTTAATAAAGATAAAAACCAAGATAAAAAAGAACCCTACATTCTTGCCATTCAGAAAACCGACACTGAGGGTTATCCCTGGCGGAATCAGGTGGCGCTTCCCGGCGGGCATGTGGATGAAAGCGATTCAAGCCCGATGGATGCGGCTTTCCGTGAGCTGCAAGAAGAAGTGAATATCTCCAGAGATCAGGTGGAATTTATCGGCTCCATGGGGCATTTTCCCACGCTGAAAAGTAAAGACATCGAAGCATTTGTGGGCTTATGGAACGGGAAGGGACCGGTTCGCCACGATTCATCCGAAATCGCCAGAGTGCTTGAAATTCCTTTAAAAAAGCTGATTGAGACGCATAAGATGAAAAATTTTCACGGACGGCAGCCGGATATTGCCGATCTGGTGTATCCCTTTCAGGATGTGCTGATATGGGGCGCGACAGCCAGAATTTTGCATCATTTTATAGAAATTTCATACCCCTTGTTTGAGACATATCAGTAATAAAGCCCTTCATTTTTCAGATTTTAAAACAGGAAAATAACTACAGAGTTTTTCACCCCCCTTTTCTAAAGGGGGGCAGGGGGGATTTCTCCAATCCCCCTCAATCCCCCCTTTAAAAAAGGGGTAAACACGGTGTTGCATTGAACTCACGTTAGAAAAATAAAAGAGGTTCATGTGGACAAATCGGATAAATATGTAAAAATCGCCATGGTGCTGTCTGTCGTATATGTGGCGGCAAGCTTTTTTCTGGAAAAACAGATCGCATCTGTGTTGAAAAATCAGATGCCCCTGCTCGGTGTGACAGCCCTGTTCGCAGTTGTAAATATCGGACTGTTATTTTTATGTTTTTTCCGGAAAAAGACGATCAGCGTCAGCATGGTTTTGCTCAATATCGTGCAGTTGGCGGTTTTCCTCCGGCTGCATATCCAAATCCATGACATTCTGAATGCTTCGCATTATGCTTATGCCGTGTCCCCAAGTCTGGCGGACTGGGCAAAATTTATCGCGCTTTATGTGATCAGAGCCGTTGATCTTCCTGATCTCATGGAGGCTTACGGCATTTTGAACCTTCCGTTTTTTCAAAACATGAGCGTCATTTCTCACAAAGGATTTATATCCGGAATTGCGCTTTTCATCATGTCTCTTACGCTGGCTATTTTTACCGCCGCCGCAATTTTCAAAGCGGTCCGCATCCGTGCAAAAGCGCAGGAATCTTTTGCCGCGGTGAGATGGCTCGGCATCGGCGGCTTGACTCTGTCTGTTATGGCAATTGCCGTATTGGGCTGGATAGACAACTGGAGTCTGAAAAAATGGCTGTTATGGCCGGTAGAGAATGTCTTATGCGCGCTGGATATCGGCGATGCGCTTCAGATTTTCAGTTGGCAGTTTCAGACGCCCGAAATGGACATGACGCTGGCAAGCGTGGCGGTTATTTTCCGCATCATAGCAGGCTGTTATGTGCTGGCGCTGGCAAATTATCTTTATGCCCGCGTTTCAGAATCCCGGCAGTCCGCGGCAGAATTAGGCAAAATATGTCTCTCTGCCGAGCATTCGCCGGAAGAACGTCTGTCTGCCATAAAGAAATTGGAAGAACTCGGCACCTTTGCGGAAGAAGCCCTGCCTTATCTCATAAAAGTGCTGGCGGACAGCAGCAATGACATCCGAATCGCAGCCCTCGGCGCGCTGGGAGAAATCAATGCCGAATGGACTCAGACCGAGGCGGCGAAAAGCGCTGTTCCCGATCTGCTGAAAGGATTGGCAGACGCAGACAAAGGCATCCGAAGCGCATCCGCAGAGACATTAGACAGGATTGATCCTGAATGGCATCAAAGCGATGCGGCAAAAAGTGCGATTCCCAATTTCGTGAATGCGCTGTTTGAGAAAGACAAAGATGTGCGGATTGCGGGCGCGGATGCGCTGGGAAAAATCGGCGCGGCTGCGGAAAAATCCGTTTCCCATCTTTTGAAACTGCTTTCAGACGAAAACAAAGAAGTGCGGACGGCTGCGGTCGCCGCGATGGGAAACATCGGTCCCCCGGAAGAAGTCACGCCGCATCTCATAAAAACGCTGGCGGACAGCGATAACGATGTCCGAAAAGCTGCGATTAAAGCTTTGGGAAATTTCGGTCCCACGGCAACGCCGCAGTTGGTGGATGTTTTGGCGGACAGCGATGAGGACATCCGGCGTTCGGCTGCGGAAACGCTGGAAAAAACAGACCCGCAATGGCGGAAAAGCGAGAGTGCGCGTAAAGCAGCCGAGCGTTTTCTCAAAGTGATGGCAGACAGTTTCAGTTCCGAGCGCGGCGCTGCTGTCGAGGCACTCGGCGTTTTCGGCATGAAAGGGCTTCTCCCGCATCTTGTCAGCGTGCTTGCCGATGCAAGCCCTGAAGTCAGAAAAGCCGCGCAGCACGCGGTGGAAAAGATTGATCCCAAATGGCATGAGAATGAAAACACGCGCAAGGCAATTCCCGCGTTTCTGAAGGCAATGGTCAATAACGATACGGAAGTTCGGGAAACCGGCAAAGCCATGCTGAAAAAAATTGATCCCAAGTGGTATAAAAGCGAAATTGCGGTCAAAGCAATTCCCATGTTTGTGAAAGCATTGGAAAGCAAGCTCGGCACGGTGCGGAAAGACGCGGCTGCCGCGCTGGGAGACATCGGACCCGGCGCGGCAAAAGCCGTTCCTTATCTGATAAAACTCTCTGCGGAAAGAGATGAAGAGGTCCGCGGCGCGGCGGTCGCGGCATTGGAAAAAATCAATCCCTTATGGCAGGGGAGCAAAAGCACATCAGAGGTGGTTCCTCGTTTTGTCAAAGAATTGGAAAATGAGGATTGGCGGGTCAGAACTTCGGCTGCCACCGCTCTGGGAGAAATTGAATCAGCGTCGGCGAATGCAATCCTGAAGCTGATGAGAATGCTGACAGACAAAGACCGGGATGTGCGGAAAAGCGTCCGGGCATCTCTGGAAAAAATTGATCCCGACTGGCGGAAAAACAAAGAAGTTCACAGATTTCTACCGCATATTGTGAAAGCCCTTGCACACGACAACTGGGCGGTGCGGATTGCCGCGGTGGAGGCGCTGGGAGAACTTGAAACGCCGGCGGAAACAACCGCGCCGCATATTGTAAAAGCTTTGAAAGACAGCACCGTAGATGTCCGAAACGCGGCTGAGGCGGTATTGAAAAAAATTGACCCGGAAGGCAATTTTCGGGAACAGGTGATTACCAAAAGATATATCCCCAGCGCGACTGAAAAAGCATTGGAAGGGATTGAGCCGGATTCTCCCGATGCGATTCCTCATCTGGTGAAAAAACTGACAGACACCGACAGAGCGGTCCGAATTGCGGCGAAAAGCGCGTTGGAAGAACTTGATCCCAAGTGGCGGAAAAACAAAAGCGCGCTGGCCGTGATTCCCTATATTGTGAAAGAAGGGCTTTCAGACAGCAGATGGATTGTCCGTGTTTCATCTGCGGAGGCAATCGGAGAATTTGGTCCCGTTGCGGGAAAACTCGCGCCCCGTTTGGCGAAAATCATGGCGACAGACAGCAGCATGGACGTCCGCAGTGCTGCAAAAAAAGCTTTGGCAAAGATCACGTTGAGGTGAATTAATTCCCCCTTTTTTTTGGTAGTGGTGTAGAAGAGGTGATGAATTCTGCCGCTGTTATCCGCTGTCATTCTGCTGTTATCCGCTGTCATTTGTCATTCTGAGCGCAGCGAAGAATCTCTTATTATAACAGTATATTATAAAAAATGAGATTCTTCGCTCCGCTCAGAATGACACCCTGCGATCACCTATTCTACACCACTACCTGAAAATCAGCGGGTTCACCCTTAACTTAATGCCGTTGACTGCTTGCCCACCCTACTGAACATTCTTGCTGTCTTCTTCAGGATAAATCTTATCCACCTCGTCAAATATGCTTTCATCAAGCTTGCTGCCAAGCAATTCTAATGCGGCGTTTTTGTTGATTGCCGTAAAAGTCCCGATGGGCGGTCCCGCCGGTATTTCGGAAGGCGGCGTTTTGTCCTGTATCAGACGCTTCGAGATCATGGCAATCTGGGACCCGAGCGCTCTGTAGTCAATGGATATGGAGAAAAAAGCCCCGGGTTTGAGAAAGGCTTCCGAAAAAGCCAGAAGGGGCTTCTTTTGTTCTTTTGAAAAAGATAAAAGATCGTAAATCGCATGGGTTCTGCTGTTATACAGTCTCGTATCCGCCAGCATCCATAAAGCTGAATATTTTTTCTCATTCTCAGCAAGTTCGCGCTTTATCTCCTCCGGATTTTCAACTTTGAGAGTCACAAGCTCGACGCCGACTTTCTTTGAGGCGCTCACGGCCTCCGCCACAATCTCGGAAGATACGGAAGGATGGAAAGGCACGCCGATTGACCTGATCTGAGGCAGCAGCATTCTGAAGTGTGTGAGAAGCGTTTCCGAAGGGATTTCCATTGAAACGCCGGTGACATTATTCTGCCGCAGTTCCGGATATCGGCTGTGGTTGATGACCATTGAGAAAATGACCGGAATGTTTTTTTCAACCGTAATGGCGGTGTTTGCCGCGAGCGAACCGAGACATACAATCACAGACGGTGCGCTTTTACTGATAAGTTTCTGCACTTTTTCCGTGTCTCTCTCTCCTTTCAGATCAAGGACAGATATCGCTGCATTCGGAAAGCTTTCGCTGAAACCTTTTATCAGCGTGTTGACCTGTTCCAATTCCTTGGATTCTATAAACAGACAGGTGTTTTCAGCAGAGGCTTCATAAGCGGCCAAAAGATATATCATTAAGATTATTTTCAGATAGTTGAATTTCATATTCCTCTCCTTATGCCTGCAAAATTATTATTCCGCATCAAATCCTGTGATGTCAAAGAATTTCAGAACTTCTTTTGTCGGCTCTTTGTAAGGTATGTTTTTTAAAGCTTTTATGAACAGGTCAGTTTGTGATGCTTTTGGAAAAACAACGAATTTCGGATAGGGAATCGGATTCATCTCTTGCAGAATATGCAGATTTTTAACCACATCGGGATTGATTTTTTCCAGCTTTTCAAAATTTTCTTTGATGACAATCGCAGCCTGAACCTGCTCAAAGCCCAGCGCCATGATCGCGTCAACATCCTTTGACACAGAAACAATGCGGACAGTTTCCGCAGACAGTCCCGAAGGCAGCAGCGCATCAATATAGGATGACGAAGAGCCCAGCGACACGGCTGCAAGGCTTTTATTTACGAGCTGACTGGGCGCAGTCACTGATTTCAGCGCGACCAGAATTTTGTTATAAAACTTTGCCCCGTCTTTGTGTCCTGACAGAACAACGTATTACTCATCGACAACGCGGGCATACACAAAGCAAAAAGATTAGTCATT
>DZCT01000475.1 GCA_022736535.1 Desulfatirhabdium butyrativorans
CCGCATATTTCGACACGAGATTGTTCATATCAGACCGTCCTGTTTGCTGCTGCGGATCATCTTGACTCGACCTCTGCTGTACTCAACGCTGTCGTAGTCAGTGTCATTCTGAGTCATAGTCAGTGTCATTCTGAACGAAGTGTCATTCTGAACGAAGTGAAGAATCTGAGATTTCTCCCTTCGGTCGAAATGACAGGGGCAGACGGTTGAAATGACAGGGGCAGAGATTCTTCGCTCCGCTCAGAATGACACTGACTTTGCTTAATGACACTGACTTTTGCTTAAAATGTATTATATGCTGAAGTCAAACCTTTTCTTACTCTTTTTTTTATACAACAGCAAAAAAAATGCAGATTTTTTACGATCTGATATGATACTGGCAGGTATCTGTTTGTGATTTTTGTCTTTTTTTATCCCCGTACTTTCGGAATCGGATGCGTTCTGTACATCAGACGCCGCTTTGCAACCAATGCGATTTTTTTCATGATTAGGAATCCCAGTTCAAAATCCTGATAGAAAAGCAACGTGAGTTCATTGGCGGGAAAGCGCAGCACTTTTACGGGCGTCAGGGTTTTCGCATCGCTGAGATACGATTTTTCTTCCATTTCGATTAAAGCTGAAAAGCCTATCGCGCCGCCGGGTCCGATGGTTTCCAGACGGACGGTCTTGCCGGTAAGACTTTCGATCTGAAGGCTGATTTCGCCCTCCAGAATAATATAAAAAAAATCTGCGGCTCTTTTGCCTTTGTTCAGAAACGCGCCCGGTTCATACATTCGCAATTCTGCAATGGCAGCCAGCCGTTCAAGCCTTTCATCCGATAATTCTTCAAAAAATCGGAGATTTTTTAAAATATTCAGGTCAACCACGGGATTTTTCTCCTTAAATGTAGGGGCAGCCCCCTGTGGCTGCCCTTTAGGGTAAGCACGGGGGCTTACCCCTACGGGACAAAATATCAGATCATCGAAATAATCTGCTTCACAAGCTTTTCGATTCCTTTTGCCACGTCTTTGATGCCGGGTCCGAGCATGTACGCGGGCGTGGTGACGATTTTGTTTTTCGCGTCCACGGCGATTTCATCCACCGCGCAGACTTTATGCTTGACGCCGATGGCGTTCATCGCTCCGATAACCTGTTCTTCTTTTCCGATGGTCATTTCCGGCTTTTTTTCTTTTGCAGCCATTCCCAGCGTTGCCGGGGCAATGCAGATCGCGCCTATCGGCTTTTTGGCGTCCAGCATCTCATCAATCAGCCGTTTCACGTCGGGCTGCACATTTCCCATAGGACCTTTGAATGCAAATTCGCTCAGGTTTTTTGCAGCGCCGAAGCCCCCGGGCAGAATCAGCGCGTCAATGTCGCCGGCTTTTACATCTTTCAGATTTTTGATATTGCCCCGTGCGATTCGGGCAGATTCAACCAGCACATTCCGGGTTTCCCCTTTCATTTCCTGCTGTGTGAGATGGTTGATCACATGCGCCTGCGGCATATCCGGGGACATGCACACGATTTCCGCGCCGTTCTGATCGAGATAGAGCAGCGTCAGAACCGCCTCATGAATTTCCGCGCCGTCGAATACGCCGCAGCCGGACAATAGCACGCCTACTTTTTTTCCCATTTTTTCCCCTCCTGCAATTTGTATTTGAAATTTTTGCATTTGCGCCGTCATGCGAAAATTTCATTTTCGCACTCCGGAGTTAAAAAAAGGGCGGACGCGGAGCGTCCGCTCTGCATTCCCACGCGGAGCGTGGGAACGAGAATGTTATGAGGGGTCACTATATAAAATTGGCGCAAAGTTCGCAAGGAGTTTATTTTCCTTTGCGTACTTTGCGCCAATTTTCAGTCTTTTGCCGTCTGTCATTTCGACGAACGCCTCCCCTGTCATTTCGACGAACGAAGTGAGGAGAAATCTTTCCGATGAAAGCAAAGATTTCTCGCTGCGCTCGAAATGACAAAAATCGCTCGAAATGACAGCACCGGGGCAAAGGGCAACCACAGGGGGTTGCCCCTACAAAAACACATCCCCCGAACCTCGAACCCCGCCATCACCCTTCAAGCCGGGAAGCAACAATTTCCGCAATATCATAAGCTTTCTGTTCTTCTGTGAATTTTTTGCAGCCGTCGGTCAGCATCAGCAGGCAGAAGGGGCAAGCGGTGGCAATCACATCTGCTTGGGTATCCAGCGCTTCTTTGGCGCGCACCTGATTGATGCGTGTGCCGGTCTCTTCCGCCCAATAATTGCCCCCGCCGCCGCCGCAACAGAAGCTTTCCCGCTGATTTCTCGGCATTTCCACCAGATTTCCCGCCGCAGAAACCACCTCCCGGGGACCGAAAAGAATATTGTTCCGCCGCCCCAGATAGCAGGGGTCATGATAGCATATTGTCTGCGAGTTTTTTGAAAGCCTGAGTTTGCCGGAATCTATCAGCTTTTTGATAAAAGTAGCATGATGGGCGACTTCATAAACGCCGCCCAGCATAGAATAATGACGGACAAATGTATTGTAACAATGGGGACATATCGTGATGATTTTCTTTACGCCGAGTTCGGAAAATTCCTCAATATTCTGTGTGGCAAGCTCGTTAAAAAGAAATTCATTTCCCATCTGCTTTGCCGGGTCGCCCGTACAACGGGCTTCTTCGAGAATACCGTAAGAAATGCCGGCTTGATTCAGTATCTTCACCATGGCTCGGGCGATTTTCTGCGCCCGCTCTTCATACGTTGCCGCACAGCCCACCCACAGGAGATATTCGTGCTGTTCCCCGTCAAAAATCGGCACATCCAAATCTTTGCGCCAGTCTTTTGCGCCGGCACCGGTGCCGAAAAAGGGATGCTGTCTGAGTTCGAGACTGCTGTGCGCCTTGCCCATGAGTTCGGGAATCTGCGACTGTTCCATCACCAGATTCTGACGCATCTTGAGAATGGTCTTGGGCTGATTGATGCAGACCGGACAGGCTTCCATACACGCCGCGCAGGTGGTGCAGTTGAAAATCGCCTCGCTGCTGACAGTTTCTATCAGCGAAGTATCGTCAAACTTTCCTTCTTTGAGATATTCCGAAAGCGCAATCATCACGCCTTTGGGCGAAAGGGCTTTTCCGGTCTGCGCGGCGGGACAGACTTCATGGCATCTGCCGCACCACAGGCAGGTGCCATAATCCAACAATCTTTTATACGTGAAATCGCTGAGTTTTGCCGCTCCCAGCGTCGGGGCTTCCGCGCTCTCATCTTCAAAAGAAGAAAAATCCATGACGCCCATTTTGGGTCCCGGGAGCGGATCCGCCAAAGCCGCATTGACCGGCGCAAGCACAATATGCACTAAGGGAGAGTAGGGAATATACGCGACAAAAACCAATGCGAGAAAGCCGTGCATCCACCACATATATTGGTGAAGCACGAGCCATCCCCGTCCGTCTCCGAGCATGGAAGCGGTGTAATGCTGAAACCACGGCGCCATCCAGTTTCCCACAAACGCGCCCGGGTCGGGACCGTTCTGAATGATTCTGAGCACTTCAATCAGAAAACCCGTCAAAATCACCACGATGAGCAGTAAGCATATAGGAATAAAACCGCTTCGGGATTTGGGCGCGAGCAGTCTTTCCGGCGGAAACAGTCCTCTGCGGATGATGAGAAACAGCAGACCCGCGACTGCCGCCGCTCCGGGAAAGTCAAGGGTAAAAGACATGAACCAGCGGTTAAATGTGCCGTCAAAAATCAGAATGCC
>DZCT01000476.1 GCA_022736535.1 Desulfatirhabdium butyrativorans
CATGCCTCTGAACCGTAGCGATTCTACAGACACGCCCGATCCTTTGGCGGTCTCGTCACCGGATAACAGGGCGTTCAAATTCCAGAAATGAAAGCTGACCCAAATCGTAATCGCCGTCATCATCACGGTCATGACGCCGATTTCCTTCCAATTGGAACGCGCCACATCTCCGAAAGTCCAGAACAGCGCGGAAGCAATCTGGGTTTCTGTGGCAAAATACTGAACCAGAATCGTTCCGGAGTGAAATAAAGAAGACAGGGCAACGCCTGCCAAGATAACGGCTTCGGAAGAGATTTTTTTCAGTTTTGCCAAAAGCAGAATCATCCAGGTTGTCCCCATTGCGCCGAACGCGGCAAAGAGGGTGACCGAATACATATTCTGGGAATTGAAGAGGATAATCCCCACGACCGCGCCGAAAGCCGCGCCCTGACTGATTCCCAGCGTCGAAGACGAAGCAAGCGGATTTCTCAGCAGCGACTGCATGAGAAGACCGGAAAGCGCAAGCCCCCAGCCTGCCACAATCGCCGCGACAATCCGGGGCATTCGGATATTCCAGACCACCAGATGCGGATTGCCTTCTGCATTGCCGATAATTCCTTTAATGACGCCTGCCAGCGGCAAGTGATATGCGCCTTTGGAAAGCGCATAAATGCCCAGCAGAAGCGTCAGGGCAATCAGAAAGACAAAAAATATCCGCTTCCGTCTGACCTGCTGATGATATTTGGCTGTAGTGCTGCTAAGATAACAACTCATATTTTATTGAGAATTGAGAATTGAGAATTGCTAAAATTTCATTTTAGCACTCCGGACGGCGCTGTCATTTCGAGCGGAGCGAGAAATCTTTTATTTCTCAATTCTCAATTCTCAATTCTCAATTCCCTCACTTTCCCGCGCATCCTCTGCACAGCACCTGATCCCCTTTTTTCTGAGTTTTGGATGGCATTGCCGGTTCTTTGCAGCACGAGCAGATGACAGACGGCTCAATCCGTGCTTTTGACGGCATGTCTTCTTTTGCAGGCGCAACGGTAAACAGTTCTTCGACAGGCTTTTCCAGAATCAGGCAGCTTCTTTCAAAATGAAGGGTTTCAAAGCGTTTCTGCTCTTCAGGATTTGCCGAACCGCCCATGACTTTCTGCAAGAGTTCACGGTGTTCTTCGTTAATGTCCATTGCTCCGGGCTTCAGAGCGACTCTCACGCCCTGTCCGGTTTTCCGGCTGAAGAATGTGAAAGCAATTTTGCCGTAGTCTCTGTAGAGGAAATTTCCTTTGCCGAAGGTGCATCCGGTAATGACCTGAACTGCATCGGAGCAGCAGGCATCGGTTTCAACGATTGCAGCTATTTCTTCATCTTCGGATCGCTGCTCGTTAAGAATTTCCATACCGGCTTTGGCAGCTTTGTAGCCGATAACCAATCCGGGACAGACATGCCCGTGAAAATCCGCACATTTTTTGAAATCTTGGCTTTCCATGATTTGCTTTGCAGTCATAATTTTTTCTCCTTTATTTTTCAGAATGTCAGTTTTGTGCCAACCATACCGCTGATTCCGGGCATGGGATAGTCTTTCTTCTGCTCGTAATCTGTATCTGTGAGATTTTCACCGGATACATAAACTTGACCTTTGACGCTGTCGCAGATTTTATAGTCATAAGTGATTTTTCCGTTCAGCAGAAAATAAGAATCCACTTCATCGCTGTTGACCGTATTCTCACGCCTGCCTCGGGAAGTTACAAACTGCTCATCCACATACAAGGCATCCAGACTGAGACTGAAATGCTTCAGAAAGCGGTAATTGACTCCTAAACTTGCACTCAGTTCCGGGCAATACGGCAGATCAGAAGGATTGGCATCCGAATAAGTAAAGCCTGCAAACAGCGAGACATCCGATATCGGCGTCAGTATGACAGAGGCTTCGATTCCCTGCATGTCGAATTCGCCGATATTTTCCCATACCGGCGGCGCGGGCGGCGGCACGGAAGTTACAATTCTGTTTTTGCCTTCATCTCTGAAATAGGTAATATCTGCTTTTGCTCTGTCTGAAAAGGCATGAGAAATTCCGATCTCAAAATGATTGAGGGTTTCAGCACTCAAATCCTGCCAGCGGTTTTCTCCGGGCATGAACATCACATCCTGCACTTTGGCAAACATGCCCGGATAATTGACGCCTCTTGAATAAAACATATTCAGTTCGTTGGCTTTATAGCCCAGCACAAGCCCTGCCTGCGGTCCGGTTTCGCTGTCGAACTCGCTGTGTTCAAAATATCTCATGCCCGCAGAAGAAATGAGATACCATCCGCTTTCCGAGTCAAAACGGTGAGATATTGCCATGTATGGAGAAAAGAGCCTGAATGTTTCCTTGTCAAAATGTTTTGAGGGATTCGGCGGCGTAACAAAATCCACTTCTCCGCTGATACGGTCAATATCCAAGCCTGTAAGCATCTCGCCGCCCTTCCAAAGTTTCAGGGTTTCACGGATTCGGAATCCGTAATTGCTATAATCTGTCAGGGTATCCGAATCATTTTGCCCGGTAGCGGAATTGTACTGCCCCACCCAGTCAATATTCCCGTCTTCCGTATACAGTTTCACATAGCCTTGTCCCCAGTCATGCCGGTTGGAAAGCGTCAGAATACTGAAATTGTCATCAGTGCCGAAGGTTCCGTTTTTCTGAGCATTCGGCGTGTCGGGACCCGGGTCCTCTGCCCAATTGTCCGTGCGGTTGAAAATCAGGCTGACATTCCAGTTCTGAGACAAATCATATCCCAATCTTCCGAAATAATTCTGCAATTCTCCGCCCGCATCATCTCTGGGTCCGTCTGATTTACGATAGCTCTGAATCAGATAATAATCGAAATCTCTGATTTTGCCGCCATGTTCCAAAACTTCGGTCCATGTGCTGTCAGAACCGTAAGCCCCGTTAAACATTGTGGTAAATCCTTCTGCACGTTGCCTTTTGCTATGCAGTTGAATTGCACCGAATGCCATATTTCCGAAAAGCACAGGCTGCGCGCCTTTATACACATCAATATGGTCAATGATGTCAACGCTTAACACATCCATGAGCGGATGAGTCCACACGCTCACGAATTTCGGAATACCGTCAATGTTCATCTGAATTTCCGCGCCGGGTCTGGAACTTCCCTGACCTCTGATGAAAATCGCTCCGCCTTCTCCGCCGCCGAAACTTCCCACCGGATTATGACGGGAAATCACCACGCCGGGCGTTTTCCGCAATGCCGACGGAAGGTCCTGGGCATTCAGGGCATCAAGCTGTTCTTTGCTGACAGTCGTTACCGAACTTCCCATCGCATTGACCGAAATTCCTTCAATGACCGGCGAAGCAATCACCTCCAATTCCTCCATCTGATAGGGTTTTTGTTCCTCAGCCAGGGCAATCACCGGCAGAAGAAGAAAAAATATCCCTGTCCGAAAAAGAACTCTTTTCATCTGTTCTCCTAATAATTTCCATATATTGTGTCGTTGAGCAATAAAAAAGCCATGCGGACGTTTTTCGGAATTCTTTCCGAAAACAGCCTGCATGGCTTTGATTAAACAATGAAAAGCACTCTGTCTGGCGACTGCCGTTTCCTGCGGCAATTTAAAGAATAGTCTCTTTAATCAGAAAAAAGGGCGGATGTCAAGATTTTTTTTCAGAGGCAGAATCAATTTATTTTTATCTGCTGATTCGAGGGGTCACAGAGGCG
>DZCT01000477.1 GCA_022736535.1 Desulfatirhabdium butyrativorans
GATGTCGGGGTTCGCAGGCTCACCCCGACCTACGGCCGTTGACGCAAAGCGTGGGAACGAGAAACGAAAATTTTTTCGTGAGTTCTTATTCGTGCAGAAATTCGTGTTCATTCGTGGCTAAATTCAGCAGAGGATAACGACAACGATATGAAAAAGAAAGCAATTGACAACACAAGCAATATGCCTTTGAAAAATTTTATTTTCGGCTCGGCATTTATTTTTTTTCTTACCTTTATAATATATATCCCGACAATAACAGGGGGATTTATCTGGGACGATTACACCCTGATTATCGAAAATCCGCTTATCAAAGCCGGCGACGGACTTTACCGTTTCTGGCTGACGACAGAAGCCCCGGATTATTTTCCGCTCACCTCCACCACTTTCTGGATCGAATGGCGGCTTTGGGGCATGAATCCGGCAGGATATCATCTGCTGAATATTTTTCTGCATGTTATGAGCGCAATCCTGATATGGCGGGTGCTGAAGATGCTGAACATTCCGGGCGCATGGCTCGCCGGGCTGATTTTTGCCGTTCATCCGGTTAATTCGGAATCCGTCGCGTGGATCGCGGAGCGGAAAAATACCCTGTCTATGTTTTTTTATGTCTTGAGCATCTTCATCTATCTGAAATCTGAGCGCAAAAACAGCCGGTATCTGTATCTGCTGTCGCTGGCTGCTTTTCTGCTCGCGCTTCTCGCAAAAACCGCCGTTGTGATGATGCCTTTTGTGTTGCTGGGCTGTGCTTGGTGGCAGCGACAGAAAATTACCCCAAGCGACATTTTCCGCACGATTCCCTTTTTTGCATTGTCCGCAATGCTAAGTCTGGTAACAATTTGGTTTCAATATAATCGGGCAATTGCAGGCGATATTGTGCGGACCGACAGCTTTTTTTCACGTTTTGCTGTTGCGGGCAGGGCAATCTGGTTTTATATTTATAAAGCGGTATTTCCGCATGAACTCATGTTTGTGTATCCGAGATGGGAAACAGACGCTCCAGCCTTGACATCGTATATTCCGGGATTAATCTTAATCTCAATGCTGATGCTTTTCTGGCGATACCGGACAGCGTGGGGACGATCTTTTTTATTCAGCTTAGGATATGTTACCGTGACGCTCTTTCCGGTGCTGGGCTTTTTCAACATTTATTTTATGCGCTATTCGCTGGTTTCGGATCACTGGCAGTATGTCGCTGTGATCGGCGTCATTGCGCTGGTCTGCGGTATCGGAACATATCTCTATGAAAGCCGCAATAAAATAGACCGTCAGATGTTCGTTGCCGTATCTGTGCTGATTGTCACGCTCTTTGCTTACAAAACATGGACCCAGGCGCATATTTACAAAGATCAGGAAACGCTCTGGGCGGACAGCGTTGCCAAAAATCCCGACGCCGCGCTTGCCCGCATTCATCTCGGCGCCATCCGCAAAGAGCAGGGAAGGCTTGAAGAAGCCTTTGCACAGTTTTCTCAGGTGTTAAAACGCAATCCTGCCGATGCCGAAGCGAATTACAACATGGGCGTGGTGCTGGAATTGCAGGGAAAATTAGATGAAGCCGCCGGATATTACAGCAAGGTGCTGAAAATCAAACCTTCCGATGCGGATGCCCACAACAATCTGGGAGATATTCTGAAACGTCAGGGAAAATTTGAAGACGCATTGACGCATTATTCCGAAGCCTTGAAAATCAAACCTGATGATGCTAAACTGTATAACAACGCGGGGATTGTGCTGGGGCTGCTCGGAAAAACAGAAGAGGCGGTCGGGCATTTTTCCCGTGCCATAAAGATCAAGTCTGATGATGCGGAAACACATTTCAATCTGGGTTTTACGCATGAGCGGCAGGGACAGATTGACGCCGCGGCCGCGGCATATTCTGACGCAGTGCGTCTGAATCCTGATTTTGAAAAGGCGCATTATCATCTCGGAACCGCTCTGACCCGAAAAGGAAATATGGATCAGGCAGTTCAGCAGTTTTTGGAAGTGCTGCGGATAAATCCGAAAAATGAAAAAGCGCATTATAACTTAGGTGCGGCTTTGGAACAGCAGGGCAAAACTGATGAGGCGGTCAGGCATCTTTCCGAGGCTGTGCGGCTGAATCCTGATTATCTGAAAGCGCATGAGAGTCTGGGACGGATGCTGAAACAGCCGGGAAAGTCTGAACCATGATTTTAACTATGATTTTAACTATGATTTTAACCATGATTTTAAGGATTTTAAAGATGGACAGGATTTTTTTAAATCATCAGGAGTTACGCAGTTGCGGTTCTCGCTCCCACGCTCCGCGTGGGAGCGTAGAACGGGTTTCAAACCCGTTTTACAATCATCCGGACGGACGCGGAGCGTCCGGGCTGCATTCCCACGCGGAGCGTGGGAACGAGTTCAAAAAATCCTGATAATCCCGATAATCCCAGTCGAAAGATGAACAGGATTTTTTTGCTGATCTTTTACATCCTGAAAATCCTGAAAATCCTGAAAATCCTGGTTTAAAAATTAATTATCGAAAAAAGCTTGACAACGGATAAATAAAAATATAAAGTTTCCCTCAATGTTTAAATATGATGTATTCAAGTTAGCGTAAAAGGATGATCTCTGAAATCTGAATATGTGAGAGGTCATCAGTTAAATTTGTTGAAAATATTTAAAAAAGGAAAACTCAGGCTGACATTCCCGAATGTGAAATTTTGCACGGAAGCTTCGGATCGGAAGGTCAGGGAATGCTTTTTCCTTGAAAGCAGCGTCAAAGGAGGTGATAGGTTAAAGTTATACAAAAAAACTGGCATATCGGTTTTATTGATGTGAGGAAGAAAAAATTTTGATGTGAAATTTAGGAGATGAATAAATGATGAGTAAAAAAGTAATCGGTCTCTTGACGGTAGCTGTCTTTCTTTTTTCTTTCGCTATGACAGCCGGCGCTGCCTCGACCTTTCCGAACCCCACAAGCGAGGGGTTTTATCCGACAGTCAACAGCAAACAGGCAGATAACTACTTTCAGGTGAATGAGTGCCTGAACTGCAAGTGTCCTGTTAAAAACGTCCCCTGTCCTACCACCACTCCGAGTACCGGGCTTCAGGGTTCTGTGATTACCCATACCAGCACAACCTGCCCGTTTGACTATGATAACGGCGTAAACGATGTGACCCCCGGTGATTACGGCTATTGTACGGCTGCTGCTGCTGACAGAAATTGTAAAGTGGTGTTCAACATCTGTTCATGTCCCGAATCCTGTAATACACAGGTGGGTACAAAAATCGGGATTCAGATGGAAATTCTGACCCAGGGCGTTTACTGGTCCCATGATCCGGGTGCATACGATTCTGAGAAGGGTTATTCCACCATCTGGTTTGAAAATTATCCCAGCTCAAGCACAAATACAGATATTTGTGCGGGCAAAACTCAGACCAAAAATTTCGGGAAAATTAACTACTATCTGAGCACCACCCAGTCTTTTAACAGCAAAGACAAGTATGTACGGAATCCCAAAGATCAAAGAACCCCCCTGGGTGACGGCAGCACTTATGCAGGTTCAACAAACACCGCGGGCGACTGTTTTACCACCATTCCGGCTGCAAATCAGGTGAAAGTTCTTGAATCTGAAATAGCGACCGATTACACCGTTACAACAGCAGACGCCGGCAGATGTAAATTCTGGATTGACATTCCTGCAATGCGCCTTGACGGTACAGCAAAGAAAGGCGATG
>DZCT01000054.1:0-9490 GCA_022736535.1 Desulfatirhabdium butyrativorans
AATCGGCGCGGGCGGAATAAAATGCCGATTCCCGATGATCTGAGGAACAAATCGGGCGCAGGATGTGCCGATCAGCGGATTTGCCGGTTTGGTAAAAAATTTTTGGAATACAGCGCCGTGTTCCGCAAGCCGGTCGAAAACAGCCGGGCGAGCCAGCATTCCCCGCAGAAGTAATTGTTTTATCGGAGAAAGTCCCATATAATCGGTGAGAATGGCTCTGGCTTTGAGGAAAATTTCCGGCGCTTTCACGCCTGCGGGACAGTTTGCCGCGCAGGAGCCGCAGAGGAGACATTTGTTCAGGCGTTCGTTCACGCCTGCGGGATTCCTGAACATTTCCAGCATCAGCCCGTCTAACATCGCCAGCTTTCCCCGCGCCACGTCGGATTCGCGTCCGGTTTCCGCAAACAGCGGACATACGGACTGACAGGTTCCGCAACGCATACAGACATTCAGCAGCCCTTCCAAATCCCGCATCTGTCTTGCAAGTTTTTTGATGTCCTGAGTCATGGGAGTTTTTGATTACAGATGTCAGAAGACAGAGTTGTGAAGCCTGTTCTCATTATAAAATACCGTTTTCATATCGGATATAAAAATCTTTTGAAGCGAGAGAATAACGCCGCTCAAATTCTTCAATCTGTCCTGATAAGCGATTTTTCAGTTCAGCCATGCCGTTAAATTCCCGATGAATCAGTTTGCTGATACTGGATATAAAATAAAAACATTGTATTTATCCCCTGACAAGTCTGATTTCCAAACGGCAGCCTACTGCTTCGGCATATTTTTGTAACATGGCAACAGACGGGGATTTTTTTCTGTTTTTTAATCCTGATTCCAGTCGGATTACAGTCTGAATCTCAGTTCCCATAGATTCTGCAATTTCCGCCTGAGTCATCCCTGACTGATGACGGGCTTCAATTAATTTGTCAAAAAAGGAGAATTCTTCTTCCAAAGCTTCATATTCAGCTTTGATTAAAGGGTTTTCAAGCATTTTTTTAATCATTTCATCGTGTGTCATCATGTTTTTTTACCTCCCGCATTCTGAGACGTGCTGTTTTAAGTTCTTTCAAAGGTGTTTTTTGCGATTTTTTTATGAACACATTTAATATCATAATGTTATAATCAGATAATGTGCAATAGAACAGACGGGCTATCCCTTCTTTAGATTTCAGACGTAACTCAAATAATCCCTCACCCATTGCACATGTATGCGGCATTCCGAGATCGGGTCCGTATTTCAGCATCCGTTGTGTAAGATGAATATAACGCGCCTGTATTCCGACGGGAAGATTCAGAATTTCATACTGTAAGGCTTCGTTATAAAAGATAATTTTCCATTCCATCGCAAGTCTCTTTTTGTGAAAAGGATATCTGCGTCATCTATTACGCAGACATCAGACTGTAGTTCAGGGAATTTAAGTCTGTTGTCTTATGTCTGTAATTTGAATTTTATATTTCATAACAGAATCAAAGTGATATAAGGTATTTTTTTCTGATAACAGCCAAAAAATCCATAATTATCAAGTCAGTTTGCTTTGAACGGCGGGGAACTAAGCCCTGTTGAGGGAACAGAAATTGCCCCTGGAAACTCGGCTTCCTGTGCAGACACACAAAAATGGAGATTTGCTTACAAGGGCGTTCCCAAGCAGGGGGCTTGGGAACGAGGGAAGATGATAACACAGCCCCTCTGCTACAAAACGGGTCAGGCGATATGTTCCCGTAAAAATTCAGGGGCAAAATCAGCGCCGTTATCCCATGACAAAGTATGCCCCCTGATTTCAAAATTCTTAAAATAGTTAATATCTTTCAGCGGCTCAAACACCTTTCCCCATAATTCGGAAGAAAGATCAACATTCCCCGCTGTCCCGTCATTAAAAGAAACCCATACCTTATATTCTTTCAGATACTTTGCATCTGTAACATGTAAAAACATTTCAGTTACTCCAACGGCTCAATTTTTTTCAAAGGTTCTCTCTGTTCCACTGATTTCCAATTTTCCATAAGCTCATCTTTGTGTAAAATATACCAGTCAAGCACTGCACTGAGCGCTCTTCTGGGGAAGAGCGCCTTCTACAACACCTGTTTTTATCTCCACAGTAATTTCATACTGACCGTATTCTGCATGAAAATGCGGCGGGCTATGTTCACGAAAATACATGTGAATTACTATACCCAAAAATCGGCTTATTTCCGACATATTATTTCCTGACTCTTTATTTGTTGAACTCTTTTGCCCAATCGGGTCAGCGATAGCTTTGCATATCAGTCGGAAGGCAATGCCGACAGACAGGCAAAACCGGGGCTTTGCTTACAAGGGCGTTCCCAAGCAGGGGGCTTGGGAACGAGGGAAAAATCCGTATTATCAGTTCGGCAGGTTGGGTTTCGTGCCTCAACCCAACCTACTGGACTATTTGCTATACACAGTATAGCAAGATGACAAGAGCCGCCTTTTGCTTGATTTATTTTTTAGACAAACTGTCAATATATTCTTTCAATATATTAGTATACTTAGTCTTTCCCATCAACTGACCGTAGATAAAATCATTGAATGCAATTTGCACTTTCTGATTCTTTAAAAAATTAACCCGATACTCGGAAAGCACGTCTCTCTTGTTAAAATATCCATCAATGCTGTGAAAAATTTCACCTTGTCTGAGATCACTCCAAATATATAAAAGTTCTTCAGGTGTCAGCCCCTTTCTTTCTAATTCGTTAATATCTATATTATAAAGATTAAACAACTTTGTGTAAGTAAACAGGTTTGTTTCGTTTCTTTGTGCCTGAGCAACTAATGCTGCATATTTACAAATAGTTATTTGAGATTTAAGCGAACGATTTGAAATAATTACAGATACAATGCTAAGGAAAATGGCGATAAGACTTAGAGCAATTGATAAATCCATAAATATAGTCTCCTGTCACTATTGCATTGGCTAATCATTGACTATCTAATAACAGCCCAAAATTTATATTGTCAAGGAAATTTTCCTCATCACCCGCGGCCAAAAAACGAAAAAGCCCATCAGCATCAAACTTTGCCTTGCACCAAATATTCCATACAAAAATACCTTGTTAATGGTCACAAAAATAACGATAATTCAGTGTCAACCCATAAGCTGTCTGCTGCAATGTTTGCTTAACCTGTCTGCAAAGCCGAGTATCTTTGCCTGAGCCATTTCCATTATATAATCCCGTATAAAGTCGCTGGCATTCAGGATTTCTATGCCGATCAGTTCTCCGTCTGCGTTTATCTCGGCAGTGACATTCGGAGTTATTTCGACACTTCCCGCTTCCTTCTCATTGGAAACGACAAAGTGCAGAATGTCATCATCTTCAAAGTATTTCATTCCTGATTTGTTCATTCGTAAACCGCCCTGTCTTTATTCGGAAATTAATCTGCTGCCGTGTCACGGCATGAACCGTGACGGGTCTTATCGTATCTCTGTATGTCTCGTAGGGAACCATTATCAGGCGTTCGTCATGCCTGCCGACGGCAATCAGCCGGTTTGTCTCAGTGTCGAAGTATCTTTCAGCCGAATATCTCAGTATCTCCTCAATTTTTCCGAGGTCAAATTCCCTTGATTCGGCTCTGTGTCTTATGTACTCAGACCAGATAAATTCCATAATTTCGCCCGCGTCTTAAAGCTCCGCACTGTTCCTTTCGCATAAGTGAATATCACCCGCGGGCAAAAAATGAAAAAGCCCCATCAGCATCAAACTGACGGGGCTTTTCCCTGCATCATAAAAATATCAAACGTGTAACCCCGAAAGTTACGCCGTTTATTTTTTTGTGGTGCCGAAGGGGAGACTCGAACTCCCACGGAGGACCCCCCACAAGACCCTGAACCTTGCGTGTCTACCAGTTCCACCACTTCGGCACAATTAAACATCCGGACTTGAAAAACATTGCCTTCATGCTTAATATGGTTTATATATATTCTTTTTTGTGATCCGTGTCAAGTTAAATTTACAGTTTGGGAAAAATGAATATGGAACTTATCAAAGATATTAAAAAGATTACAGAACCCTACCATAACGCCGTGATCACCGTCGGAAATTTTGACGGGGTGCATATCGGACATCAGGCGCTTTTCCACGAGGTCATTGAAAAAGCCGAGGACATCGGCGGCGTTTCCGTTGCCATGACATTCGAACCGCATCCCCTCAGAGTTCTGACGCAGAACGGTCATCCGCCCCTGATTACCCTGTATGAACAGAAAATAGAACTCATCAGCCGCTCCGGTATTGACGTGCTGATCTGTCTGCCTTTCACCCGCTCATTTGCCGCGGTTACCGCAGGAGAATTTCTGGAAGATATACTGGTAAAGCGCATCGGCGTCAAGGCAATTATCGTGGGCGGGGATTATTCTTTCGGGAAAAATCGGGAGGGCAATCTGGATTTTCTGAGACAAAACTCGAAACGTCTCGGATTTGAACTGATTGTGGCGCACTGGATACAAAGCCCGAGCAACGGTTCGGGCAGAATCAGCAGCACCGGCATACGGCAATTGGTCACAGAGGGCAAGGTGGCGGATGCCCAGAAAATGCTGGGACGCCATTATCAGATACGGGGAACGGTCATGACCGGCAGAAACAGAGGCGGCAAGCTGCTCGGATTTCCCACGGCAAACATCAAACTGCAAGACGAACTGTCGCCCAAAACCGGCGTTTATGCGGTAAGTGTTGAATATAAAGGGAATAAATACAAAGGCGTCGCCAATATCGGATACAGCCCCACATTTGGCGACCACATCTATACAGTAGAAGTCCATATTCTTGATTTTAAAGAAAATATATACGGAGAAACCATCCGGGTGAATTTTATTGAAAAACTGAGGGATGAAAAAAAATTTTCCGGCATTTCCGAATTGTCGGAACAAATCAGCAAGGATATTCTGAAAGCAAGGGAAATTATTTCATTATAACAGGTGACAGGTGACAGGTGACTTGTAACATGCCACCTGTAACCTGTTACCTGCAACCTGAATCAAACACCATGAAAAAAAACATGCTGACTTCCCTTGCTTTGGGAATACTGGTATCCGGCGCCGCGCTGTACTTAGCGTTCAGAAATGTTCCCTTTGCGGAACTCGGCAATTATTTATCTTCTATCAACTACTTATGGATATTTCCTTCTGCATTTGCGTCTTTGCTGGCATTTGCCCTGCGGGCATTCCGGTGGCAGATTATTCTCGGAACTGAGCGGGAAATCGCTTTCTGGCGGGCATTTCATCCTTTGATGATCGGCTTCATGCTGAACTGCATCCTGCCCGGCAGAGCCGGTGAGGTGGCAAGACCCGTGATTCTGCAAAAAAAAGATCAGGTGCCTTTTTCCACAGGACTCGCCACCGTCGCGGCGGAGCGGGTCTTTGATGTCGTTTTTCTGATGATTCTTTTCGGCTCGGTGCTTTATACTGTAAAAATAGACCCGAATCTCAGCATTCCTTTCGGGAAATATCACCTGAACCGGGAAACGCTGGAGATGGTCGGCAAAAACATGCTGACCCTCTGCATTTTGGGTGTGAGCGGAATGATCCTGATGAATTTTGCGGCGGTGCAGAATCTTATCAGCCGCTTCATTATGATGATTCCTTCGCTCTTTTTCTTTGCCGGAAGCGATTTCAAAGAAAAGATAAAAGACAAAATCTGTATCCGCTTGGTCGGAATGACGGAAAATGTTGCCGCGGGTTTTTCGCTGGTCAGATTTCCGAAAAAGCTCGCGGTCTGTGTGGGGCTTTCCTTTTTAATCTGGACGCTTTCCGCATTTTCATATTATGTGTTTTCGCTCGGATGTCCGGGCATCGGGCTTTCATACATGGAAATGACGGCGGTGATGGTCATTATCTGCTTTTTCATAGCGCTGCCGTCCGTTCCGGGTTACTGGGGACTCTGGGAAGCGGGCGGCATGTTTGCCATGACGCTGTTCGGCATTCCTTTAAATTCAAAAGAAGCGGTGGGCTTTACGCTGGCGAATCATGCTGTTCAGATTTTTCCGGTGGTCATCGCGGGGCTGATCTCCGCGATGATGATCGGCGTGAATGTCTGGCAGATTTTGTATAAAAAATAAGAGGTTCTCGCAAAGAACGCAGAGGGCGCAAAGAAGAAAAGAAGAAAAATAAATTTTTCCTTTGCGTTCTCTGCGAGAGACTATTTTTTTTCTCGCAAAGAAGAAAAGAAGAAAAGAAGAAAAATTCAGTAAAATAAATTTTTCCTTTGCGTTCTCTGCGTTCTCTGCGAGAAATAAAGAGAGAGACATGAAAGAAACGATTTTAACCCGTGCGGGCAGGATTATCCGCTACAGCATCCGCCAGTTAATCGAAGCGTTTGAAGCTGAAAACGCCGACCCGAATGCTGCGTCAGAAAATGCTGTACGTGAAATTGACTCGCTTATCGCCGAAGTGCGCGCCGAGTTGGGGAAAAACATTGCTCAGAGACATCTCGCTTCAAAGCAGCTTTCAGAAGCTGAAAAGCGGCATCGGCAACTGAGTTCCGAAGTCGAAACAGCAATTCAGGAAAACCGTGAAGACATCGCGGAAAAAGCGATTGAGCGGCAGCTTGAAACCGAGGCGCAGATGCCGGTTCTGGAATCTGTCATAAAAGAATATGATAACAAGATAAAACACTTGGAGCGTCTCATCAGCTCGCTTCAGGCAAAACAGCGGGAAATGAAAATCGAAAATCAGACGGCTATGTCCGCCGATATATCATTTCCTGTTGAAAATACAGAATCTTCAGACCGTTTAGCCGAATTGGACGAAATTTACCGGAAACATCGTATTCAGGAACGTCTTTCAGTTGTAAAAGCCCGAATGAAAAAATAAGTAAAATATTTCTTGTCACGAGGCTCTGTCTCGTAACGTATTCTCATCATAGCGGGTTGCGGCAGAGCCGTAATGATGATTCCGTTACGAGGCAGAGCCTCGTAACGAGAGAAACGAGAGAAGATGAAAAAATAGGTGAAACATGACAGACTTCATTTTTGCCCAAGCAAATCTGCCCTTTACCATTGCGCTGGGACTGATGATTGCCATCGGTCTGCTCGAAGGTATCACCACGCTGATGGGATTCGGCGCATCGTCTTTTGTTGAATCCTTTATGCCGGACGCGGACATTGACATTGACGTGGACGTGGATATTGATGCGGATATTGACATGGATGCGGACATTGACGCGGGCGCAGGCATTTCCCATGACGGCGATATGGGAGACATTGCTTCTTCCCATGCACTTTCACGTCTGCTCGGCTGGTTCAACATCGGCAGGGTGCCGGTGCTGATTTTATTCGTGATGTTTCTTCTCGGCTTCGGCATTATCGGGCTGACCATACAATCTGTTGTCCGAGACCTTGCCGGACAGCTTCTCCCGATGAGTATTCCCTCGGCCGGGGCGTTTTTCGGCGCATTGGTTTTCGTGAAATTTTCCGGCATGATATTGGCGAAAATAATTCCCAAAGATGAAACTCAGGCTGTTTCTGAAACAACTTTCATCGGGCGTGCGGCGGTGATTACGCTGGGAACGGCAAAGCGGGGACAGCCCGCGCAGGCAAAATTTCAGGATCAGTACGGTCAGACGCATTATATCATGGTTGAGCCGGACGCGGAAGCAGACGCTTTTGCAACAGGGACGGAGATTCTGATCGTCACGCAAAACGGCGCGGTATTTCGTGCGATTCGCAATCCCGGGGGCGTGCTGTCTGAAAAGAAAGATTGAGTTGCGCACTGTTGCAACGCTGCACTCGGAATGACAGAGGTATTTCTCAATTCTCATTTCTCACTTCCTCTGACCAGCGCCACCAATTCTTTCACAAAGACTTTCATCCTTTCCGACTGATTTTTCATCTGCTCGGACGCTGAAGTTGTCTCTTCGGAATTTGCCGCATTTTTCTGAGTGATTCTGTCTGTTTCACTCATGGCTCTGCCCATCTGCGCTATTCCCTGATTCTGCTCATCTGAGGATGCAGCTATTTCCGCAAGCAGCGACTGCATTCTTGCCGCCTGCCCCGCGACCTCAATAAATGCCTCATTTGTCTTAGAAGCGATCTCTTCTCCTTCCCTGATTTTTTTTACAATGCCCTCGATGAGAAGCGAGGTGTTTCGGGCTTCCCCGGTGGCCTTTAATGCGAGACTTCTGACTTCCGCCGCCACCACCGCAAAGCCTGCGCCTGCCGCGCCTGCACGGGCAGCCTCCACCGCGGCATTCAAGGCAAGCAGACCGGTCTGAAAGGCAATTTCATCAATCGTGCCGATGATCTTGGATGTCTCCTTGCCCGCCTTGGAAATTTCTTCCATTGAAACCCTGAGTTCCTTCATAAAAGTATCTGTTTTTCGGAAAAGTTCCTGAACATTTGTCACAAACTGATTTGTCCGGCTTGCGTTGTCTGCATTGCCCTGAGCCATTGCCGACATTTCCTCCAAAGACGCGGCGTTTTCCTCAGACGCGGCAGCCTGCTCGGATGATCCCGCAGCCAGTTCCCGGCTTGCCGACAATATCTCATCAGACGCGGCTGCCACCTGTCCGGAGCAGGCTGTAAGCCCGTCAATAACCCGATAAATGGGGCGGACCGTGGATTGCACGAGAAACAGTATGAGTCCCGCAACAAAGAACATCACTGCCGCGCCGACGCCGATATTTACATAACTCACATGCTTCACAGAGTCAAAAATTTCCGATTTGTTTGTGTTCACAGCAACAATCCATCCGGTTTTTTCATCTCTTTTATAAGCGGCCAGCTTTTCCACACCTTCAAAGGTGTAGGAAATCAGTCCTTCTTTTTTTTCCAGCATTTCTTTGCCGAATTTTTCAGAGCTTACATTATATGTGAGGATTTTCGTTTTTTCAGGATGTGCGATAAGCACTCCGTCTTTTCTGAAGATATAAGCGTAGCCGCTTTTGCCGGATTTTGCCGGTTCGATGAAATGCGTATCGAAGTATGACATCTCAATAATTCCGAGGTGTACGCCGACAATCTCATCTCCCATTTTCAGCGGAGATGAAACAGTAAAAACGGCTTTGCCTGTAGTTTTGCTTTTTATCACGTCGGAAACAGCAATTTTTCCGGACAGCGATTCTTTAAAAAAGGCTTCATCAGAAACGGTCTTTCCGATCTCTTCCGGCTCGGAACAGGCAACAATGATGCCTTTGGTATCGGCAACTGCCACCCGTTCATAATATCCGTAGTCGTTTTTTATTTTCAGCAGCATCTTGTTTGCGGCATCTAGAACCGTGTCGCCGAGCAAATCCTGAACAACCGTTATCAGCGTGGCATCTTCACTCCGATAAGCATAATTGAGTTTCATACTTTCAACAGATAAGTCAATCAGCATGACGACAGATTCCGCTGTATGCGAGAGCCGGGCTGTTATGGTCGTCTCAAGCGTATCTTTGGATTTGAGATAAGAAATAGCAGTGATGATTCCCATGCCGAAAATGAACAGAAATAAGGTTGGAATAAGAAACCTGTTTCTGAGACTCCATTTCATAAAAATTCTCCTTG
>DZCT01000054.1:9590-17016 GCA_022736535.1 Desulfatirhabdium butyrativorans
GTCACTCCGGAATCTCCATATAAAAAACACTGCCTTTTCCGGGTTCGGATTCCACCCTGATTACGCCCTTGTGCCTGTCAATAATGCCCTTGACAATGGACAGCCCCAGACCGGTCCCTTCAGATTTTGTGGTATAGAACGGCTCAAATATACGCTCTTTTATTTTTTCCGGTATTCCGGGACCCGAATCTCTCACAGATACAATGACTTTACCCTCAGCTTTTTTCCCGCTGATCCATAATTCGCCGCCTTCCGCAGCCATTGCCTGTCCCGCGTTCAGAATCAGGTTGAGAAAAACCTGCTTGAGACCGTTAATATCACATCGGGCAAGCAGGGGACTTTTCCAGTCTTTGTGAACAATAATATTGTATTTGAGCGCATTGCTGGCAAGCATCAGCGTATCTTCCAATGCCTCGCCCACATCATAAAGTCCCGGCTCAAAATGCTCGCTGTCTTTGGAAAAACTTCTGATATTTCCCATCAGCACCCGGATTCTTTCCGCGCCGTCACGGATAACAGAATAATATTGCATCATTTTTTTCTGAATCCTTTCCGAATCGGCCTGAGGGATAAGCGAGACTGCCGGATACTCAGATTCCGTGAGAGACAGGCAGTCTTTCAGCATCTCCATACAGGACTCGGAAAGACGGCGGAGTTTTTCGCTTTCAAGATTGTATAATTCCGCCGCGCCGAGAATGGCGGTGAGCGGATTGTTGATTTCATGGACAATACCTGCGGCAATTCTGCCGATGGCGGCGATTTTTTCATTTCTCAGAAAGCGTTCCTGACGGCTCACGCTGTCCAAAACTTCCGAAGAGGCTTCTAAGAGCAGCCGCAACAGTTCAAATTTTTCTTCGGGAATCGGCGGCTGAATGTCTGACACCAGAACAAAAAAATTTCCGAACCCGTTTCTCAGCGGAAAAACCGTTACGCCCTCAATCTGAGAAATGCTGTTCACTTCCGGCAGATGCCCGGATATATGTTTTATCATCATATCCGATTCTTTCGGGGACAGTTCTCCGGATTTGATTTCAATAAGGATTTTATTATCTTGTTCCAATCGGGCAATGAAGCCTTTGCGGGCATTGACAAAATACAGCACTTCGTTGAGAATTGCGGAAAGCACTTCCCGAACAGATGAAATGCTCAGTGTTTTCAGACGCCGGACCGAATTGAGCAGATGTTCCAGATATTGACGGTGCTGTTCGGCTTTCCGTTCCAGGTCCCATTTTCGGGTCAGACACAGCGCCAGTTGCCGGATTTCATCAGGATCAAAGGGTTTTTTGACATAAAGCAGCTTTTCCGGCGTACCGATTTCTTTTACAATTTCCTGCCGGTTTCGGTCCGAATATGCAGTGACAATGACAATTTCAATATCCGGGTCAATATCCCGAATCTTTTTTGCGGTTTGGATGCCGTCCCAGCCGGGGGGCATTCGGATGTCAATAAAAGCAAGCGCAAAAGGATTTCCGCTGTTTCTGAATGCGCTGACCGTTTCAAAGCCCTGTTTTCCCTGAAGCGCGGTATGCACTTCATAGCTTTCCGCGGGAGACGAAATTTCACGGGGCGGCGCCGTCCCGAAAAGTTCGGCTTCCAGCGCGGCGACTTCTCTGCGTTTTGCCTCGCCCTCCCGGGGCGGCGACAAAATCATGCAATAATCATTTAAAATCGAAGGTTCGTCATCAATGACGATAATTCTGCTGTTCATTAAAAAAATCCTCTCTTCCAAATAAATCCTGACATCCGATTGCAACGTAGAGACGCACGGCCGTGCGTCTCTACGCGGTCGAAATGACAGAGAAGCGCACTGTCATTTCAAGCGCAGCGAGAAATCGTTCCGTTCAAAATTCTGACATCCGATTGCAACGTAGAGACGCACGGCAGTGCGTCTCTACGCGGTCGAAATGACAGAGAAGAATGCCATTGGGACGTAACTCCGCCCTACCGCGGCGCTGATACAGTGCTTTTATAAAGCGGCAGCCAGATGATGATGCTCGCTCCTTTTCCGATGCCTTCGCTGTGAAGGCGGATCATGCCGTCCTGAGCCGTGATATAATTGGCGGCGTCGTGAAGACCGAAGCCGGTGCCGCGCTCTTTTGTGGAATAATTGAAACGGAAAACTTTGTCTGCGGCGTCCGGCGGGACCCCGATGCCTGTATCGCTGATGATAATTTGAATATAGGCTGTTTCCTCTTTTTTTTCAAGCAATGTCGCGATACTTATTTTTTTTGTATTTTCCGGAGGCGCGGCGTCAATTGCTTCGTAGGCATTTTTGATGATATTGATAAAGACCTGAATCAGTTTGTTTCTGTTGACAAAAACAGGCGCGGAAGGTATCAGATCAAATTCAAGATGAATGTTGCGTTTTTGAAGGGAATCTTTCATCATCTCCATCGAATCTTTTAAAAGTTCGTTCACATCTTCACGCGTTTCAAAGCCCCGGATGCCTGCATATTTCTGTTGCAATGAAATAATTTCCATAATATGGTCAAGCCCTTTTTTGATAAAAGCGCAGTCCGCCAGCATCAGATCGCCGTTTTCCCGTAAAGAAGCGATAACCGCATTGAAATATTGCAGTAATTTTTCCCTGCGTGCCGTATCCGGTCCTGTCTCCGCGCCCCCGCTTCTTTGGAAAGCGGCATCTTCGGATTGCAGCAGAACATATATTTTTTCCAATGAGGCGATGTCCGATTTTTGCAGCCGTTCTTCAAGCTGATAAATTCTGACATTCACGGAAGTCATGGCGTTTCCGATATTGTGAAGCACAGATACCGCAATTTCCGCCATGCCGGCGCGGTGCGCGCTGAGGGACAACTGCTCTCGCGTCTCTTCAAGACGCTCGATGACTGCGGAAAGTTCTTCATTGGTGATTTTCAGTTCCCGGGTTTTTTCTGCCACCATTTCCTCAAGGTTTTCAGCATAATTTCGGAGTTCCGCCTCCATTTTTTTGATTCTGCCGATGTCCCGGACAATGGACTGGATGCAGGTTTTTCCTTCATAAACGATCAGCCGGGCAGACACGCTGGTAAAAATCGGATTGCCCCACCTGTCTTTAAAAACAATATCACTGTTTTCAATATATCCTCTTTTTTTCAAAGCGTCTAAAAAATCAGAACGGTCTTTATCGGGATTCAGATAAAAATGTTCCGCGCTGAGTTGGGAAAAACGCTTTCGGTCATCATAACTCATCATTTTCATGGCAATATCGTTGAAATCTATAATCTGTCCTTCCGTATCTGTGATGAGAATGCCGTCGGGTGCAAAACTGAAAAGATTTCTGTATTTTTCTTCAGATTCCCTCAGCCGGGCTTCTGCCCGCGCACGTTCATTCATTTCGTTTTCCAATTCTCTGTAAGCCCTTCTCGTTTCTTCAGCCAGATGCCGGGCTTCGAGCGCGGCAGCCTCAGACCGTCTCAGCGATTCGTTCAATGCCGCGTCTCCCTGTATGATGTGCGCCAGCATTCCGTTGAATGCGTCCACCAGAAGCCCCAGTTCATCGTTGCTCTGCTTTTTTACCCGAAAGGAAAGACTCCGATTTTCCGAAAAAGCTTTTGCGGCATCAGCCAAATCCAATATGGGTTTTGAAATCATTTCCTGAAGTTTTGACAGGAGCGAAAAAACAATCAGGGAAGACAGCAGCAGCACAGCAATCGTAACACTGATGAACCCTCGAAGCAGAGTGTGCATATCTTCCATGTCTGCTCTGAGAAAAACAGTGCCGATATTTTCATCCTGAAGAAAAATCGGATGGATGATGATCAATTCTCCGGATTCAAAGCGTTTTTCTTCTGAGGAGAGCATCGGAATTTGAGGGAGAGCCGTATTTCGGCTGTTTGCGTTCCGGTGATATTCTGCAAACACATTGCCGTTCAGTTGAAAAATATAAGCGGAAATAACGGCGCGTTTGGCTGACAATGCGTCCAAGATTTCTCCGGCAGCGTCGTCATCCTCAAAGAGAAGCGCGGACGCGCTTCTGCCTGCGACAATTTTTGCCAGCACCGAAAGTTCCTCGGACAGCCCGTGCCGGAAATTGACAATTTCATAAAAAGCGATTGCCGTGCAGGTCAGCAGCAGGGCAGATGCGCTGATCAGCATCACGCTGACCTGCAATTTGTAGCGGATCGAAAGATTTTGAAAAAATTTCATATTCTTGTATAAAGAAATCCCCCCTGCCCCCCTTTACAAAAGGGGGAGAATGATGCAGAGACGCAATATCTTGCATCTCTGCGGAAATCCCCCTTTTTTTAAAGGGTCCCGGGCTGAGACAGACAGGGGGATTTTTTATATCAACAGGAATTTTTAACAAAAAAGGCGGAAATTAGAAAGTGAAAAAAATTGCGGGCGCAGGTTTTTTGCCACGAATAAACACAGATGTTTCATCCGAAAAACAGAATACAGCATATGTACTAGTCCATATATTTTCGGATATAGCATAATTGGAAAAACTGAGTTTTTTAAGAAAAATCAATTTTTAAAAATATCGGAAAATTTTTGTTCCGGTACATATATATTCCGTATTCCGTTTTCAGGTTGCTGTCCGCGTGCGTCCGTGTGCGTCTGTGGCAAAAAAAGCAAAATCGGATCAGTATATCCTGAAAATCTTTCATGAATTATATGGAAAGCGGTTCAAAAAAATTCCCCTTGACATTCGGAAACCCTGAATATTATTTTCGGCTTTCATTTAAAACGATTTGCAAAATCGTTTTACCGGATTCGGCAGCATGAGGGAATTTTTTTGTTTTACCCTCCCCCAGCCGTCAATTTAATTATGAAAAATCAGATATTTACCAAAACTATCAGCGCCGATTGTTCTCCTGCTGACACAGGAGAGCGGTCGGCGTTTTTTTGTTTTCTCTTGCCGTTGAAAATACATAGTGTTATAATGAGTTAATTATGAAACTGCTGACGCCGAAACTTGATTTCATATTCAAAAAGCTGCTCGCAGGCGATACCGGAATTCTGACGGATCTGCTCAATGCGGTTCTCGGACTGCCGAAGAATCGGCGCATCCGTTCTGTCAGAGTGAAAAATCCGGTAATTCTGCCTGAAGAAATCACGCAGAAATATATCATTCTCGATATTCTTGCGACCGACGAATCCGGACAGAGCTATGAAATCGAAATGCAGGTACGAAGATATGAATCATATCCGAAACGGGCATTGTATTATCTGAGCAGAATTTATGCCGGACAGCTTGATGCGGGAGAGGATTATGAGAAACTGAAGCCGGTCATCGGCATACACTTTCTTGACTATGAGATGTTTCCCGATAATGAAGATTTTCATTTCCGATTTGAAATGAGAGATGTCCGTCATCCGAAACTCAGCCTCACAGACGATATGTCTCTGCATCTGTTTGAACTTCCCAAGTTTGAAAGGATTATGAAAAACAGACAGATGAAAGATGCTCTGGGCGAATGGCTCCATTTTTTCAACCATGCACACGAGGAGGATAAAACCATGAGAACAGCATATAAAAATCCCGCGATTCATAAAGCATTCGATATGCTTGAAACTCTCAGTGCGGATGAGACAGTCCGTCATCTGGCACGCGTGAGAGAGGACGCGCTCAGAAACGAGCGTTCCGAACTGTTTTATGCCGAAAAAAAAGGACTGGAAAAAGGCAGAAAAGAAACTGCAAGAAATCTGCTGTCAATGGGTGTGCTGACGCCGGAGCAGATCGCACAGGCAACGGGTCTGACTGCGGAAGAAATACGGAAATTGAAGAAGAGAAAAAGAAAAATCAGCGAATCAAAAAATTCCCCTTGACATCCCTTGACATTCGGAAACACTGATGTTACTCTTGAACATCTTTCAAACGGGAGGGTTTTGCATACGAAAATCTGTGCAAAAAAATGTAAACCGATAAATCCTGTCATGTTCGACGGCATGACGGGATTTTTTTGTCCCCCCCCACCGTCAATTTAATTCTGAAAAATCAGACAGTTATCAAAGTTATCAAGTTTTCAGTGTAAAGTTATCACTTATGGAATTTTCAGACAAAGCAAAAGAAAATCTTGCCGCCGCACAGGTCTGTTTCGACAGCGGACTGTTTAATGCCTGTGCGAACCGGGCATATTATTCGGCGTTGCAGGCTGCGATAGCCGCTCTTGCTCATGAGGGAATCCGCAGAGACAGAATTGATCACGGACAGGTGCAGGCTGATTTCAGCGGAGAACTGATAAAAAGACGGAAAATTTATCCGGCAAAGTTCAAATCTTATTTATCCGATATGCAGTTTATCAGAGATAAAGCTGACTATACAGATAAAAATATCAGTATGAAAATAGCTGAAAGAATGCTTGCAAAACTTGAAGAACTGGTCGGATTCACAGAAAAGGAGATTTCCGGATGATAAATTTCAAACAGGAAGAACTTGCCCGGGAGCTTTTTTCCGTGCTTAAAAACAGATTTCCCGAAGTCGAACTGATAAATGTTACTGAAAGTCCGGCAGATCCGAGAGCCCTATGGGTGAATATAACTGCCCCGGAAAATGAGGACAGAGAAATTGATCTGATAGAATTTGCCGGTGATAAAACAACCGATATTCTGCTGGATTACGGCTACTATATTTCAATTATGACCCGCTGATTTCCGTGATGATAAAAAATCAGCGGTTCAAAAAATTCCCCTTGACATCCCTTGACATCCGGAAACACCGATGTTATGCCTGAGTATCTTTCAAACAGAAGGGTTTTCCATATGAAAATCTGTGCAAAAAAATGTAAACCGATAAATCCTGTCATGTTCGGCAGCATGACGGGATTTTTTTGTCCCCCCCCACCGTCAATTTAATTCTTAAAAATCAGACAGTTATCAAAGTTATCAACGCCGATTGTTCTCCTGTTGACACAGGAGAGCGGTCGGCGTTTTTTGTTTTCCGGATCACGAAAATGTCAGGTGTAGGTTGGGGTGAGGCACGAACCCCGACAAAAAAAGGATTTGAATAAATCGGATGCCGGGGTTTCCGATTGGGTGTCGGGGTTCGTGCCTCACCCCAACCTACGGGCTGTTTATAGATGGAATCATATAAAATAAAGAAAGCCCGCAGGGGCGTTATGTAACATGACGCACCTACGGTGATATTAACTTACTTTTCAGACACGCACTGTCATTCCTGCGTAAGCGGGAATCAGGAAATATCAAAAAGGAGATAAATTATGAAGAAGTTCATTTTCACGGTTTTTGCAGCATGTCTTGTCATTGCTGCGGCGGCAGGCAATGTATTTTCTTTCACATGGACGGCACGAGAAAGCAGCAGATATTGGTATTCCGTAGCCTCTTCTGCTGACGGCACAAAACTTGCTACGGTTGTTAGTGGCGGACAGATTTACACCTCAGCCGATTCAGGGGCTACATGGACGGCAGAAGAAAGCAGCAGAAGCTGGATTTCCATAGCCTCTTCCAAAGACGGCACAAAACTTGT
>DZCT01000478.1 GCA_022736535.1 Desulfatirhabdium butyrativorans
AAGCCGAGCCGGAATCGTATCCCTTGTCGTCATCGCCCGAAGCCCCTATGATTGCATAATCGCCGGAGATTGAGACTGAACTGCCGAATGTGTTATCCGCTGCGCCGTCGGCGGCAGTGACCTTTGCCTGCTGACTCCATGCCCCGTTGGAACTCCGTCTGAAAATATAAGCCGAGCCGGAATTGTCTCCCTTGTCATCTTCGCCGTAAGCCCCCACGAGGAGATAATCTCCGGATAACGATACTGAACAGCCGAAGCGATCTTCCAGAACGCTGTCATCCAATGTGATCTTTGTCTGCTGACTCCATGCCCCCTCAGAATTCCGTTTGAAAATGTAAACCGACCCGGCACCGTCGGAACTCTGCCTTAAAGCGGAAGCTGAGTCCGGCCCGTAAACCCCTACCGCAGCATAATCGCCGGAAACCGAGACTGAAGTGCCGAATCGGTAACCGGCAGCGCCGTCGTCAGCGAGAATTTTCTGCTCGCCGTCTATAAAGTCGGCACAAACCGGTGTGCAAATCATGGACACCGCTAACAGCACTGTTAAGATACAGGCAACAAAAAGCACGCATTTTTTTCGGTGAAAAACTGAAGCAGACATGATGAACCTCCTTGTTTAAATTCATGGTTTTTTATTGTGATGTTATTTCATATTTTCTTTATATTACAGATCATCCGTCTTTTGCAAGAAAAAACAGGATTTTCAGGATTGCTGCTGACCCATCTTATAAAATCAGGTCATTTCGGCACTTCGGACTTTGAAACGATTTGGAAAATCGTTCTACAGTAAAACGGCTTTGCAAGTCGTTTTCTGTGTCTGTGCTAAAATTTCGCTTCGCTCATTTCGGCACTCCGGACTTTGAAACGATTTGGAAAATCGTTCTACAGTAAAACGACTTTGCAAGCCGTTTTCTGTGTCTGTGTACTGACCCATCTTATAAAATCAGGTCATTTCAGCACTCCGGATTTCCGAAATTTTTCGCTTTGAAATCAGCCGGATTCAGAATTTCGGTCATTCCGTCCCCGCCGATTTTTATCACAAAGAGCCCCTGCTTTTGGGCAAATCGCTCCGACTGCTGTTCCATGCGCAGAGCGGCGACCGCTCCGTAAATCTTTGAATCCGCATACCGGGGAAAAAATTCCGGGAACTCGGAGAGGTCTTCCAGAAATTCGGTGATATGGCCGGCTTTCAGTGTGGTCTTCACTTCCACAGCGACAATCTCGTCGTCATCTGCCAGAAGCAGGTCAATTTCCAGATGCCGTCCGTTCCGCCGGCACCTTGCCCGCTGATAAATCTGATACACGCCGACGCCTCTGTCCTGAAAAAGCTTCAGCACGCCGCCTTCCGCAAGAGATTCCATGAGCTTTCCCCACTGGGTGTCGAACAGTCCTGCCACTTTGTCTATTTTCCTGTCAGTCGCCTTGAAGCGTTCATCGAGTTCTTTGGAGCGTCTTTCAGACTCTTCAGACATTGCCTTGATCTGCCTGTCTGTTTCTTTCATGCTTTCTCTGGTTTCCCTGAACAATGCCCATATTTCCTGAATATTCTTTTCATTTTCCTGAATGTTCATGATGTTTTCCCCTTGAAATTCTATGTTCAGACATTTGAATCATCATTCGGCGCGTCTCCGTCATTCCGTTTCCGCCAATTTTTTCAGGATAAAAATAAGTTCCTCAAATCCGATTTTATCATCCCCGCTTATATCTGTTTTCCCGCAGGTATTCAAAGAAGAAAGGCTTTGTGTCAATGTCTGAAAAACCGGAACAGCGTCCTCCAGATCAACATTGCCGTCCTGATTTATATCTCCAGGCGGCAGCGGAACTTGTAATTTAAAACTCATTTCGGTCAGACCGCTGTAGTAAATATCAACATCATGATAAGACCGGGGCGCATAGTTATCCGCAGCCACGATAATCAGAGACGTGACGCCGACTACTTTGCCGAGATAATAGCCCTTCACATCTGTATAAAAAGTTGTACGATTATATTCATTTTCAACAGTTACGCTTGCACCGGCAACGGGTTTCCCTTTGACGCAATCATATACATGACCATGTATATAAGCAGGCACTCAGTTCAGAACATTGTCCGTATAAAACTGTCTGACATCCGACTTCTGTATCTCGCCGTACTCATTGACTGCCCATACTTTCCAATAGTAATGGCTGGCGTCTTCTATACCGTCATCGGAAGTTATCAGGCGGATGCTGTAATCCAGATATTCAATGCGGATCGGATAGTTAAAATCAGCGTCATCTTTGCTGAGAAACAGCGTGTATGTCAGGCGGAGATTCGGGTCTGAGACATCCTCCCAATCCAGTATCACAGAGCATAATGTTTTTTCGCCGTCTGCGGGAGAAAGCAGAGAAAATGCCAAAGCCGCATCTCCGTAAGAAAAAAGCATGATATTCAGCAGAGCGGTAAACAGGAAAGAAAGACGCATCATCTTTTAAAAACCTCCGCTACAACTTTTAATGCGAATTAAGTGTTGAAATTAGTAGCATAAATTCAGAGTGTTATAAAAAACAATTTTCGGATGATTTTTTATAACATCCTAATTTTGTTATATCTAAAAAGTTCAACCCTTAATTCGCATTTTTAAATAAAATTTCAAATGACAAATCACAGCCCCGCCAATTTCCGCAGAATATAAAGCACTTCGTGAAGACCGATTTTTTTGTCTCCGTCCGTATCTGCGGCAGTTGAGATATTCGCTCCCTGCAAATCTCCGGCGCACACAGTTTTCAATGCCAGAACTGCATCCGCAAGATCGGCAGGGATGCCGTCATCATTCACGTCAGCCGGCATCCCGGCTTTTGCTTTGTACAGAAATTTTTCTGCAAAAGGCGATATGATGCCGTTTCCGCCTCTCGCGTAGAAAAAGAGCCTGTATCTTCCGGATTCCGTGAAACTGTCATAGGTTCCGATGTAGCGTTTTTCCGAATCATTCCAGACAAGTTTCACGTTTTTCAAGTCCACCGTCTGCTGTGTGTCCGCCCCCTCTTCGAGAATCATGCCGGGTCTGCGGATTTCGACCCAGACCTCGCTCTTTCCGGGCGTGCTTTCGCTCACTTCCGCCCACAGCGCCGCCGAAGTTTCCGAGACAGCCAGCGCCGGGGGCGTCACGGGAACCGTGCCGGCTTTTGCGACCGTAGAATTTCCGGTTCCCGCGCTTTCCCCGAATCCCAGAACAACATTTTCCGACACTGCGCCGTCGTCTGCGGCGGACGCCGTGTCGGCACCTTTGCCGTCCCCGTTGTCGTCGAGCAGCGGATGCTGCCTTGCCATGTCGTTGTATGTTGCCGACACGGTGTTGGTTCCGCTGTCCGTGTGCGTCTCGGTCTGAACCACGGCGTTTTCAAAAGCCGCTCTGAGGTTGAGACCCGCCCCCAGCCCGCCGAACAGCGCGCTCGTGAAAAATTCGCCGTCACGTACCCCGCTGTAGGGATTGCCGGGACCCCGGTACGAAGGTTCGTTTGCGGCGGAAGCGGTCACGACAATGCGCCCCGGAGCCGATATGTCGTCAATGAAACTCCCGGAATAGCACGCACCGAGGATTACTACAATTTTCTGATCAACGCCGTATTCTTTCATCTGATTCTGAAGCGTCTCAAGCCATCCGTCCAGCGTCTGAGCGGTCAGCGGCTGTTCTCCGGTGAGGAAAAAGGTGTCGGGCGAGCCGTGATCTAT
>DZCT01000055.1:0-3310 GCA_022736535.1 Desulfatirhabdium butyrativorans
GGTTCGCAGGCTCACCCCGACCTACGGAATTGTCAGCTTGACGGCATTGACGCTCTACGTGGGAACGCAGAATCGGGAATCGTAGGGGTAAGCCCCCGTGCTTACCAGCCCGCGGGCAGAGGGCAGCCACAGGGGGCTGCCCCTACGGCGGACGCAGAGCGTCCGGGCTGCGTTCCCACGCGGAGCGTGGGAACGAGAAAGCTTTTTCATAACTTTCGTGGTTCATATTTTCGTGTTCCGTTTTGCAATTCACTTATAAATAAGGAGTGTTGTCTTTATGTTTATTATCGGTCATTTTGTCAAGGCGGTGGCAGTCGTTATCGAGATGCTTCTGAACATTTACATGCTGATTCTGGTGGCTCGGGCCATTCTTTCATGGGTAAATCCCGATCCCTACAATCCGATTGTCCTTTTCATTCATAATGTTACAGAACCGTTGCTCTACCGGATACGCAAAGCTGTGCCGGTGGTTTTCAGCGGCATTGATTTTTCCGTCATTATTGTTCTGGTGGCGATTGCGTTCCTGAGCAATTTTCTGGTAGGCAGTCTTTACGGAATCGCTGCAATGTTTATGTAAATTTTAAATGCAAAGTTGAAAGTGCAAAAAATCAATATGCACTCCGGAGCGCGTCATCTTATAAAAGCGGAGCGAAGCGAATTTCAGCACAAATGCTAAAATTGCATTTTAGCACTCCGGAGTGCGTCATTTTATAAAAGCGGAGCGAATTTTAGCACGATAAAGCCGAAATTTCATTTTGGCACTCCGGAGCGGATGGATGCACTTTCAGCTTTCATGCGTTTTTCAATTGCAAAGGTAAACTTATGGCAAAGATAGATGCTTTTTTCAAATTGATGCACGAGCAGGGCGCGTCAGACCTTCATCTTATTTCGGGACAACCGCCCGCGCTCAGACTGAGGGGAGATTTGGAGCGCGTCAAATACAAGGTGCTGGAAAATGACGAACTGAAAGCCATGCTCTATGAAATCGCGCCCGAAGACAAAGTAAAGGTATTTGAAGAAACCGGAGATGTTGACTTCGGTTATGAAATCCCCGGTCTGGCAAGGTATCGGGCGAATTTTTTTATGCAGAAATGGGGATGTGCCGCAGTTTTCAGACAGATTCCCAGCGACATTCTGACAGCGGATCAACTGGGGCTGCCCCCGGTTTTGAGAAAATTGGCAATGCTCCCCCGGGGACTTGCATTAGTGACAGGTCCCACGGGCAGCGGAAAATCCACCACCATGGCGGCTATTATTGATCTTGCCAACAAACAGCGCAAAGATCATATTCTGACCGTTGAAGACCCCATTGAATTTGTCCATAAAAGTCAGGGCTGTATCGTCAATCACCGGGAAATCGGGACCCATACCAAATCTTTTGCCGCCGCGCTGAAAGGCGCGCTCCGTGAAGACCCGGACATTATTCTGGTCGGCGAAATGCGGGATTTGATCACGATCCGTCTGGCTGTGGAGGCAGCATCCACCGGACATCTTGTTTTCGGCACGCTGCACACCAGCAGCGCGCCCAAAACCGTTGACCGTATCATCGAAGTTTTTCCCGAAGGCGAGCAGGCACAAATCCGGTCCACGCTTGCGGACGGTATCCGGGCGGTTATCTGTCAGAACCTGTTCAAAAAAATTCCCAAAGGACGGTGCTGCGCCCAGGAGATTATGATTGCCACAGCCGCCATCAAAAACCTGATTCGTGAAAACAAGACCTATCAGATCGGCTCTGCCATACAGACCGGAAAAAAATTCGGAATGCAACTCTTAGACGATCATATTCAGGAAATGTTAGACAAAGGGACCATATACCCGGACGAGGCTTACCAGAAATCAAATGAAAAGGCGAGGTTTGTTCCTTACCTGAAAACGCCGCCCGATGTGATGGATTAAAATTGAGAAAACATGTAGGGTGGGCATGGAATGCCCACCCTACCCGAAAGGAGATCATCATGAGAAAACAGGAAATAGATTTTATCCTCACCCGGATGTTGGACGCTTACAGCAGTGTTTCCGACTTAAACATTACCGTCGGCAAACCCTTTCAGGTGGAAAGCGCGGGACAGTTGGTCGCTGTTGATCTGGATCCGCCTTTTAACGAACTCACGCCTTTTCAGACAGAAATTTTTTCCCTGAATCTTATCAACGGGGACCGGCGTCTCACCGAGACGCTGATCAAAGAAGGTTCCTGCGACTCGGCTTATGCGCTCCCCGGCAAGGCGCGTTTCAGGGTCAATATTTTTGCCCAGCGGAGCAAATATTCCATTGTGCTTCGGCAGCTTTCCACCAAAATTCCGACTTGCAAAGACCTGAATCTTCCCGACGCATTCCTGAAAATGGCGGAGGAAAAAAACGGCATTATTCTGGTGACCGGTTCTACCGGAAGCGGCAAATCAACCTCGCTCGCAGCGATGCTGAATGTCATTAATGAAACCAAAGCTGTTCATGTCGTGACGCTGGAAGACCCGGTGGAATTTTCGCATCCGCATAAAAAAGCCACATTTAACCAGCGGGAGATGGGAAACGATTTTGACGTCTTTTCCAGCGGACTGAGAGCCGCGCTCCGTCAGGGTCCCAAAGTGATTCTCATCGGCGAAATGCGCGACAGAGAAACCGTTGAAATCGGTATCAGCGCGGCTGAAACAGGGCATCTGGTTGTCAGCACCATTCACACGGTGGATGCAGGTCAGGCAATTGACCGTATTCTCGGCATGTTCAGCATCGAGGAAGAAAAACAGTTGCGCATCCGGCTTGCCGGCGTCATCCGCTGGATTGTCTGTCAGCGGCTTCTGCCCAAAGTCGGGGGCGGACGGGTTGCGGCTTTCGATATTATCGGAAGCAACATGCGAATGCGGGAAAGCATTCTCAACGGCGAATCCGAAGGCAAAACTTATTATGAGATACAGCAGGCAAGCGAGGCTTTCGGCATGATGACTTTTGACGGCTATATTCTCAAGCTCTATGACAAGGGGCTGATTACCGCGGAGACTGCAATGGCATACTGCTCACGGAAAGGCATCGTGGGCAGAGGCATTGACAGAGTGAAAAGCACGCGGGGTGAAGCCACCACCGATATTGAAAATCTGGAAATGGATACAGCATAAAGCGGTGGGGGCATTTCATGCCCGCTCTGTCTGTTCATTTCGACCGAAGGGAGAAATCTTTATGTTGAACGATAAGATTTCTCGCTACGCTTGAAATGACAAGCCTTTTTACTCGAAATGACAAGCCTTTTTACTCGAAATGACAAGTCTTTTTACTCGAAATGACAAGCCTTTTTACTCGAAATGACAAGTCTTTTTACTCG
>DZCT01000055.1:3410-16921 GCA_022736535.1 Desulfatirhabdium butyrativorans
TCGAAATGACAAGCCTTTTTACTCGAAATGACAAGTCTTTTTACTCGAAATGACAGGCGGTTCGCTTGAAATGACAGATCGTTGCGGTTTACGGTAGGGCGGTCCCAGGCTGAGACAGATTGCCCCCGCCGGATATTTGAAAAGGAGATATGCGATATGCAGGAAATGACTGTCAGCCAGTTTCGCTTTAAACTGACCGAAGATGGAAATATGATCCTTAACGATCATGAGCCGTTACGGATTATTCAGGAAAACGGCGATGATTTTATTATTATCAGCACAAAAGGCTGGAATCGCTATGAGGAAACTTTTTATGTTCTTCAGAATCCCTCACTGATGAAGCAAATCGGAGAATCTCTTAAAACGCATCTGGAAAGTAAAGGTTATATTCCTGATGAAGAGGATTTGTATGCGATCAATTGTGTTTGAGGGGAATACTTGGAGCGAATATGAAAAACTCCGAATGAAGGATAAAAAGCTTCATGAAACTTTATGCCGAATTTTGAAGGAAATGCAACGAGGTGATCCGTCTGAAGGATTGGGACAGCCGGAAGCGTTAAAATATCATCTGTCAGGTTTGTGGTCCCGTCGTTTGTCACAGAAAGAACGACTGATCTATAAATTTGACGAATCTTATATTTATATTTTTGCTGTCGGCGGTCACTATCATCAGCCGTGAAAGAATTTTTGCTTTTCAATGATTCTGACGCTATTCAGGCATGAGGCAGATCGCGATAATCTCTGTTTATTTTTTTTGGTAGCAGAGGGCGGGGGCGTAACCCAGCCCTACCGTTGTTATTTTTGTCATTTCGGCCACGCAGAGACGCAAAATCTTGCGTCTCTGCACAGAATGACACCTTAAAATCAACCGGTTCTGCACCGCTACCATTTTTTTAAGCTTTTAAAAGGAGACAGGAAAATTAATTTCTTCATAAAAATCGGGATGATTTTTCTGACGCTGATTTTTTCAGATGCGTTATTATTCGCGCAGGAGCTTGATAAAAATAAAACTATTTTTATAGTTACTCCGGAATGGGACGGTCAGACAAATAAAGACGGAACAGGTCTGTTTTTTGATATTGTCCGAAGTGTGTATGAGCCTGAGGGGATCAAAATGAAATTTGAAATTGTTCCGTGGAAACGCGCCGAACTGATGGTCATTTCAGATAAAGCCGACGCGCTGCTCGATTCATACGAGGAAAATATCGTCGGAAAAAAAATGCTTGTTCCTGAATACCCTATGGTTGTGGAGGCTACCGCGGCTGTTTTCAGAAAAGATAAGATACCGGCATGGAACGGCATAAAATCACTTGAAAATAGGCGAGCCGTATGGCTGCGGGGCTACGACTTTCATAAAAGCCGCCATCTGAAAGATGTAACATTCAGGAAATGGGAGGAAATTGACGAATATGATACCGCATGGCATCTGCTTGAAAAAAACAGAACAGATGTCTATCTCGACGCCCTGATTGATATACAGCGATATATCAGGAAATATAAGATTGATATGAGTCCTTACCGGGTGGAAACTGTCGGAGAGGATAAAGGCTATATGGTTTTTTCAATATCCGAAAAATCGAAAAAACTCATTAAAATTTATGATAAAAATATAAAAGAACTGTTCAAATCCGGCGAACTCAGACGGCTGTTTGAGAGATGGGATTATCCTTTTCCGACAGCAGAGGTGTGGAAGTAATTGAGAATTGAGAAATAGCATCGCAGATGCGAAATCTTTGTAGAAAAAACAGCAGATTTTAACAGCGCAAAGATGCAGAGGAAATAAGATATGGATGTCGTATGCGGAAATTGCAACACAAAAATAAAAATTCCTGACGAAAAAATTAAGAAAATTCCTCCGGGACAGACCTTTGCGATTTCCTGTCCCAAATGTAAAAATAAAATTTCTGTGGAAAACAAGCCGGCGACTGCTTCTGAAAAACCCGCGGCAAAACCGGCGCCGGCACCGCCCCCGAAACCTGACAAGCCGGACCCGCCTCCGAAGGCGGATAAATCGCCCCCGCACCCGGAACAGCCTGCCGGCGAAGAAAGCAGCGGCAGCGAGAACGGCGATGACGGTTTCAGCGGAAATCCCTTTGAATTTCTGGAAGAAGGAACCAAAACCGCTCTGATATGTGAAGGAGATGCCGGTTTCCGGGCAAAAATCAAGGCTGCTCTGAGCGCAATGAAATATCAGAGTCTGGAATCTTCCACTCATCGGGATGCGCTCAAGCAGATGCGTTTTCATGATTTTGATGTGGTGATCTTAAACGAGCGCTTCGGCACCCGGGACCCGGATATGAACCATGTTCTCAAACATCTGGAACAACTGCCGATGGCGACCCGACGCAATATGTTCATCGCGCTGCTCTCCGAGCGTTTCCGAACCGTGGACAATATGATCGCATTTAACAAGAGCGTCAATATGGTTGTCAATGTTAAAGATATAAATGATATAGAAAAAATTATCTCAAGAGGCGTCAAGGAAAACGATGCCTTTTTCCGTGTTTACAAGGAATCGCTGAAAAAGTTGAAGGGATAAAAAATTACAATGAAATACACCTGTTCGGAATATCGGGCAGAGATGATGCTTCTGGGATTGGAAAGGCGTCTGCAATCAGAGAATCTGAGCGAAAAAGAGAAAGCCGAGATTCTTGCCGAAATCCGAAAACTGAAAGAAGAAATGGGGCTTGACTGAAGGCGGAGATTCCGAACCTGAGATTTGACAACTTTTTAAAAGTTGTCAAATCTCTGCTGCCCGGAGTGACATTCAATCTGCTTACATTTCCTTTAAAAAAGAGAGAATTGCCTTATATTTCTCATGAGAAACCGCCAGTTTTCTTATCACATCGAAAAAAGAAGTTTTATCTATGTCCGCGAGCGTCGGCGATAATCTGAACAAAGGCAGGGGCTGGTCAACGCCTTTGAGATTGTGTTCAAAGATGTAGAACAGCATCAGATCCTGATTCAGCTTGTTCATCTCATTGTGATGCTCGATCACTTCATCATAGTCCTGTCTCAGAGCAGAACTCTTTTCAACAAGATGCTTATAGTCTTCTTCAAAGAGATTCTGAACCAGACGCCGATAAACTTTCTCTCCGATGATGAGCTTGGTTCTGTTGAAATTTTTTGTCGTTGCCTCTATCCTTGCGGCAATGTTGATAACAGAACCCAGATAGGTTTCAATTTTTTCAGCACCGACGGTGGAAGAAACTTTCTGCACATATCCGGTTTCAAGCCCGACGCCGAAAGAAACCTCGCAGCCATGTTTCCGGTTAAAAGCAAAACAGGATTTTTCCATCAACTGGTAGAGCAAAAGGCTGTAGAGATATGCCCTGCGCTCGTGATGTTCTTCAAAAAAGAATGCCAGAATGCCGTCGCCGGCTGTGGTGATGTAAAAGCTTTTATCCTCCGACGCCAATCCGGCAAGCTTCAGCCCCAGAGAATAGTATTCCTCCATAAACCCGAGAAAATCACTGTCATCATTTTTTTGAAAGACTTCAAACAGATGTGTAAAATTTCTGATGTCTGAAATCACCACTGTCGAGTCAATTTTCGGATACCTTTCCATCGTTCATCTCCTTAATTCATCAGATTTTTATCAGATTATGAATTACGCAGTTGACCTCATTCCCACGCGGCGCGCGGGAACGAGAATCGCAACTGCCTAACTCCTAATCCTTTTATCTCAAACAGCCTTTATCCTTTTTTTATCCGTTCCGGGGCGCGAATCCGGCTGAGAGCCAAGATAAGATAACGGATTGCAATCACAATAAATGCGAAGGGAATAATGCTTTGGCACAGCCATACGGGAATTTGCGCAAATGCCTTGCCCCCGAACTCAAATTCCGCCTGAACAAATCGGATGCTGTGATAGGCAAGCAATGAACATAAGCCTGCGGTAAACAGTTCCACGATGCACATCACAATAATTTTGAGATGTTCCGGCAGGTAGCGGGTAATGACATCAATGTTGATATGCCTGCCGTCCCGGCTGGCGATCATTGCGCCCGCAAGACCGATCCACAGCACGAGAATCCGAAGCAGCACATCTCCCCACACGACACCGCTTTCAAAGACGTTCCGGAGAAAAATCTGAGCGGATGCCATGCCGATCATCAATAACAACAGCCCTACAAGCACGGCGTTTTCTATGCGGTGCAATATCTGAATTAAAGACTTGAAAGTTGAAGATTCAGGATTTGTGACATGTGACTCATGTTTATTTTCTGATGTTTTCCGATGTTTTTTTTTCATTTTTCCGTCTCGTGGACAGGTGCATTAATGATTGAAAATCGTAAGGGCGCGCCCTCAGTAAATCGCCCCGGCTGAAATCATACCGATTCGCTTTCAAAGATCGGCCCGGCTAAGATCAGACCAGTTCGCAAAGCGCCCGGGCTGAAAACAGATTCAAATCGCTTAAACCGCCTGAAAAGCGCCCGGGCTGAAAACAGACACGGAGAACACCGTTTTTTGAAAGCGAATTGGTATCAGATGCAAATCGCTTCAAAGCGGATTGATCTGTTTTCAGCCGGGGCCGCTCTACTTTGAGCCGGAGCGATAGGTTTCAATGTTTTTTTCTAAAATATTAATCATTTCCTGAGACAATCTGCCGGTTTCAACCAGAACTTTGGGGAGCGAGCCGGTTTTTTCATGCCATTCTTTCATCGCGTCCTGGGACGGTTTTACAAATTCAATTCCCTGATTCCGCAAAGTTTCCAATGCTTTTATATTATCTTCACGGTTTTGCCGGTCAATTTCCCGAAACACGCGTCCCAGAATTTCCCGCACCGTATTCCGATCTCCGGGAGGAATGGTTTCAAAGGCTTTTTTATCCACCGTCAGCACCGCATAAATATATAAAAAAGGAATATCTGTCAGATATTTCACCTGCGTATGCCACTGCAAAGCCACAGCGCCGATGGGCGGCGTTGTCACGGTATTGATCAGACCGGTCTGCAAGCCTGCCCGCACATCGGCAATCGAAAGGGGAATAGGCGTGATTTCAAAGACTTTCACAGCTTCCAGCGCAACTCCGTCATTATCGGGAATCCATACTTTGTTTTTCCGCAGATCGCTGACGGTTCGTATCGGGACATTGGCGGACATGATATAAGCAAATCCGCCTTCCGCTATGCCGAAGATGATAAATCCGGCTTTTTCCAGACCGGAAATAATCAGCGGATCCATCTGTTCCCGAACAGCATCAATTTCCTCGAAGGATTGAAATTTCATGGGCAGACAGTAAATCTGAACATCCGGAAAAAACTGCGACAGACTCCCGGCAACGACTGCGCCGCCCTGCAACTGTCCGATGCGGATTTTCCGCAGAACGGCTTTGTCGTCGCCCATGACGCCCCCGGGATAATATTTGATTTCGACCCGATTGGCGGTTTTTTCCGCCACTTCTTTTGCGCCTTCCCGCATTTTCTGCATCCACATCGAGCCGTCGGGCGACAGGGTGGCGATTTTGAGCGTCACGGCGTCTGCCGCCGAATTTGTCAGCAGCATAAAAAAAAGCATCGCAATCAGTTTTGTTTTCATGGAAACATCTCCTTGAAGTTTTTTACGCACGGGACGCGGAGCGTCCGGGGCGGCGTTCCCACGCAGAGCGTGGGAACGAGATAGTGTTGAATGTTTTTAAAAATATTCATCCGCGCTTTCCAGCAGTTCTTTTGCCTGCTTTTGCGCCAGCGTGTTGATCAGAACATATCCCGCCGCGTTGACATCCGCTTTCAGAACTTCGTTGAGCAGGCGGTCATGGCGTTCACGGTCAAACATGAGCCGAGCATATTGCCGGGCGTAAACCACTTTTATCATCAGATTTTTTTCCCCTGAAATCGCAACTGCCCGCTCAAAATATTCACGCCCTTCTTCGGGCTTGCCGCCCAGCGCGGGCGGCAGAAATGTTGACAGCGCGCCGAGATACATCAGCGCGCTGCCGTCCTGATAATGTTCGTCCAATGCCGCAACCCGGCGCATGATCGCCTCCACTCTGGAAATTTCCGCAATCGCGTTCCAGTCATCTTTTCGGCGTTGAATCCAGCCTGCATAAGCCGCTCCGAGCGTGTATAATGCCGGTACATCTTGGATTGTCATGGCTGTCATCACGCGCTCAAATGCCTGAAAATCCATGGTTTGCAGAGAGCAGGCATCTTTCCGCTTGAGGCAGAGGCAGCGAAGCGCGTAATTCCGCGATTTGTCGGTCATTTTTTTCGCTCTCTCCGGATCGTTCACAAACACATCTGCATAAGCCGCGTAAAGCGTCGCGGCGGAGCGGAGCAGCGTCTCATTGTCGGGATCATCGTTCAGAAAGCCCTCCATCATCAGCAGATACGCGGGCGCGGCGGCTTCCACCGTTGCCGGATCATTGTTATTCAAGATAGCCTGAGACAGATTATCCGTCAGGCTGACGGTTGCCGAAGAAACAAATACGGAACAGCCGGAGAGCAGAAACAGGACGGACAATTGCCCTGTCAGAATAAAGATATGGCGAAAAAAGGAAAACATCATGTTTGCACCGCATTAATAATGGGAAAACGAAAGTGCGAAAATCTGTTTTTATGTTTTGGCGAAAGGCTCGTAAATCAGAGCCTCGCGTGAGCGAGCGGAAAATAATGCCTGTCCGGTCGCTTACGCTCCCGGCTCCGAGCCGACTGCGTAACTTCTGTTAAAATTAGTTTTAATGATATAAAAAAAGATACAGGTATGTCAACAGTAAATCAGGCGGACTTTTGTTTAATCAGATGACAACCCTGAATCGGAACTGAAAAAAATAAGAATTTTCATTGATCAATCCGTTACAGAATGTTATTATTTTTTTCAAAATGACTGCAAACTATTACATACTGTTTATCGGCTATGTTTTCGGCTTTTACATGGCATGGAACATCGGCGCCAACGATGTTGCCAACGCCATGGCGTCTGCGGTGGGAGCAAAGGCGATTACCATCCGTCAGGCTGTATTTATTGCAGGAATACTGAACCTGCTCGGCGCTGTATTCATAGGGGGCCATGTGACGGATACCATTCGGAAAGGCATTGTTTCCGCTGAAATTATGACCGATCCACATCTGACGATGCTCGGCGCATTGTCAGCGCTGCTTGCCGCGTCCTTATGGGTATCTTTTGCCACATGGAAATCCCTGCCGGTTTCCACCACCCACTCGATTGTGGGCGCGATGGTCGGCTTCGGCATCATGGTCGGCGGTTTTTCAGTGATTAAATGGGGACAACTCGGAGCTGTGGTCATCAGTTGGATTATTTCCCCGGTGTTCAGCCTGATTATCTCCTACTGCATGTTTAAAATCATTATAAGAGTGGTGCTTTCCCAAAAAAAATCTTTTAAGCAGGCTTTGAATTTGTCTCCGTTTTTTATCGGCATTGCCGTATTTATCGTGGTGCTGTCTTTTCTGTTCAAAACGCCGCTGGGAAAACAGTTGGCAATCGGAACGCCTTCGGCTTTGCTGATCGCCCTTTTGCTGTCAGCACTGTTCGGAATTGCGGGAAGAAAAATTCTGCGGCGATTTGTCAAACCGGAGCATTCAGACGGCGCGGAATCGGTTTTCCGCTATATTCAGGTCGGAACTTCCTGTTATGTCGCGCTGGCTCAGGGCGCAAACGATGTCGCCAATGCCATCGGTCCTTTGGCGGTGATATATTTTCTCGTAAAAACCGGCAATATCGGCGCGACGGTTCCCGTGCCGCTGTTTCTGCTTGTGTTCGGCGGCATCGGTATTGCGGCAGGAATCGGCATGGCAGGGCATCGTGTCATGGACACCCTGGGAACCCAGATCACCACTCTCAGCAATACGCGAGGTTTTGCCGTTGATTTCGGAGCAGCGACAACCGTTCTTATCGCTTCAAAATTGGGACTTCCGGTATCCACAACTCACGCTGCGGGGGGCAGTGTTCTGGGCGTGGGACTTGCCGGCGGCATTGAAGCCGTCAATTTCGGCATCGTGTTCAAAATCATGATTTACTGGGTTCTGACCGTGCCTGCTTCAGCCCTCACCAGTATGGTCATATTCAAACTACTTCAACTTCTTGTATAAAGGAGAACTGCAATGCGTATTCCCTTTCTGTCTTTATTTATCGTCTCCCCGTTTGACGGGCTTCAGGAACATGCGGAGAAAGTCAAGGAATGTGCATGGGCTTTTCAGCAGGCAATCGAATGTCATGTGACAGACAAATGCCAGACATTTGAAGAACTCCGGCAGGAGGTGATCCGACTGGAAGAAGAGGCAGATGTGATCAAGCGGCGCATACGCGGTCATATTCCCAAAGGGACGCTGATGCCGGTGGACAAGTTTCAGTTGTTCATGTATTTACGGGAACAGGACAGCGTGCTGGACGCGGTGGAAGACTGTTTGGACTGGATATCCTACCGCACGGAGCCCGGCATTCCGCCTGAATTGGAAAAAGATTTTTTTCTGTTTGTGGATGCGGTGGTGGATCCGATTGAAGAATTGAGCCTCATGGTATCGGAAGCAAGAAAGTATTTTAAAACTTACTCGGACAAACAGCGGAAAGTTGTGAAAGATATTATCCGCACCCTTCGCAAACAGGAACATGACGCGGATAAATTGGAAGACGCTATCAAACGGAAAGTCTTTAATCTGGGAACGGATCCGATTACAGTCTTTCAGATGGTTCGGCTTGCCGAAAACATCGGTTCTGTTGCGGATCATGCGGAAAACGCCGGCGATATGATGCGTGCAATGATTGCAAAATAGTTGTTTGTAAAAAAAACAGCTTGTTGTCAAGCCACGAATTTTCACCAATTAACACGAATTTTTTGGAGTTACGCAGTTGAATTTTTCGGACTGCGGTCTCGTTCCCACGCTCCGCGTGGGAATGCAGCCCGGACGCTCCGCGTCCGTATTTCAGCAACAAACTGAGTTTCTTTAAGAAACTCAGTTTGTCCTGCGGACGTTCCCACGCGGCGCGTGGGAACGAGAATCGCAACTGCGTAACTCATAGTATTATTTGTGAAATTCGTGGCAAAAAATAAATCGTCTATCCGATGACCATAATCACATCGCCGGTCGAAACTTCAGCGCCTTTCTGAGCCCGAATTTCTTCTACGGTCCCGCTGACGTTGCTGATTACGTTGTTCTCCATTTTCATGGCTTCCATGATCGCTACGGTCTCGCCTGCAAGCACCTGATCGCCCACTTTCACCGGAATATTCATGATGAGTCCCGGAATCGGCGCTGTAATTGCTGTTTTGCCGCCGGCGACTGCCGGGGCAGCAGGTTTGGGCGCTGCGACCGGCACAGGTTTGGGCGCGGGGGCCGGTCTCGGCGCGGGCGCGGGTCTGGGCGCTGCCGCGGGTCTCGGCGCCGGTCTGGGAGTCGGTCTGGGCGCGGGCGCCGGTCTCGGAGCAGGCGCAAAAACTTCCTCGCTGTAATTTTCAATAACGACTTCGTAGGGTTCGCCGTTTACATACACCTGGGCAAGCGTATCCGTGATTTCCCCCACCTCTACCTCGAATGCCTTTTCATTGACTGTAATATTATATTTCATTATGAACACCTCAGATTTATTTACGGTTAAAGCTCTGTAAACGACTTTCCATGATTCGCCCCCGTCCCTGCTGCACCCACCCTGACGCTCCCTGAACAAAGGGCTTGCTGTGAAGTTCGGTCTCAGCCGGTTTGCCTGTTTCAGCGGCTTCGGCTGTTTGGGAATATCCGTCGGTTTCTGCTGAGTTGCGCTGTCCGAAGAGATGCAGATGCAGTGCTGTCATAATCGCGGCGGTTATTTCATCTTCGCAAGATTGATCTTCTGCCGTCATTCTCAGCGCCAATGCTGTTGCTGCCGCGGCTGCGATCTCCGCTTCCGAAGTCGCCGCCGGTGCCGAAGATGCTTCCGGTGCCGGTACGGCGACAGGTTTTACAGTCTGCGGAGCGGCCGGCGAAACAGGCGGTTCAACCGTACCTTCGACATTTTTCTCCAAGGACTGAAAAATCTTGCCGGAGATGAGCATTCCGATCATCAGAACGCCGAGAACAATGAAGATGCCGAAAAACCGGATAAACAGCGTGCCGAGCGCATAGCCCCAGAAGGAATCTCTGGGACCGCCCACGAAAAAGATTTTGCCGTCCGCAACGCCGTCAGAATCAAAGGTACCGCCGTCTTTCACCTCAATCACAATCTGGCGGACCAGATTCGGAAGGCTCAGATTATGCACTTCCGGCTTCATCCACTGCTGTTTTTCCAGTTTCTCATTAAAAACATAATATTTTGTGGAACTGGTGAAAAACTGTGATGTGACAGAGACTTTGACTTCTCCGCCCGGAGGAGAAACATTTCCGATTTCTATCGTAAAAAGAGACGAATTGAAATTTTTGACATCCACTTCCGGACGTTCCGCCAGCGCGAAATCCATGCCTTTCACATCTGTCAGTTTGCCGCCCAGCACCTCAAATTCGATGTTCACACGGGTGCTTTTCCCCCGGGGAATGAGTTTGGCGATGATTTTGTCTCCCTGACGGGTAAATTCGGGTTTGGGTTTTTCCATGTCCTCACCGAAGGCTGCCCAGCAGGTTCCCGGCATTGCAAGACAAATCAGGAGCGCGGAAAAGATGCACAGCCCCGTGAGGCTCTGAAAAATCAGCGTTTTTATGTTTTTCATAGCTTTCTCCTTATTGGAACATGGCGATAAACATACCGGCTGCCGACGCGGACCCGATAACACCGGCAAGATTGGGGCCCATGGCGTGCATGATGAGCCAGTTATCAGGATCCGCTTTCAGACCTTCCGAATGTGTGACCCGGGCAGCCATCGGCACCGCAGACACACCGGCAGAGCCGATCAGCGGGTTCATTTTTTCTTTTATAAAGAGGTTCATGATGTGAACCGTCAGGATGCCGCCGAAGGTGCAGACAATAAAATCAAGCAGACCGAAACCGAAAATCAGCATGGGCTTCCAGCTCAGAAATACTTCCGCCTGCATGGTCGCGCCTACGGACAGTCCCAGAAAAATTGTCACCGTATTCATCAGCGCGTTCTGGGCTGTATCGGAAAGGCGTTTGACCACGCCGCATTCCCGCATGAAATTGCCGAACAGGAACATGCCCATCAGCGGTGCGACGGCGGGAATCAGCAGAATAATCAGCGTGGAACCGATCAGCGGGAAGTAAATCTTTTCACGTTTGGACACGGGTCTGAGCTGACGCATTTTAATTCTGCGCTGTTCCGGCGTGGTCATCAGTCGCATGATGGGCGGCTGAATCAGCGGCACCATTGCCATGTAGGAATAGGCTGCCAGCGCGTTGGCACCCAGCAGATGGGGCGCCAGTTTTGCCGTCAGATAAATCGTGGTGGGACCGTCCGCACCGCCGATAATACCGACAGAAGCGGCTTCTTTGAGTGTGAAACCGACAAACAGCGTTCCGATATAAGTAATAAATACGCCGAGCTGTGCGCCTGCGCCTACAATCAGCGTTTTCGGATTTGCGATTAAAGGACCGAAATCGGTCATCGCACCCAAACCCAGAAATATGACGCAGGGGATAATCTCCCATTCCACGCCGTATTTGTAGAAAAACCGAATCAGTTCCGGATTTCCGTGTTCGCTGAAGCCCATAAGCGGCGTGAGCGGAAAATTGACGATAAAAATGCCGAAACCGATAGGCACAAGCAGCAGCGGCTCATATTCTTTGGCAACCGCCAGATAGATGAAAAAAAGCCCGATACACATCATTATCACTTCTTTGAAGACCAGATTGGGAATCCCGGTCTGTGTGATAAGGATGCTTTTAATCAGTTCAAGTACTTGATCCCAACTCATAAAATCCTTTCTCCTTACAGTTTTCAGTTTTTTGTTACAAGGGCATATTTGCGTGCTTTTTGGGCGGATTGATATCCCGCTTGGTTCTGAGCATTCTGAGCGCCTGAATCATTTTGGGACGGGTGTCCGCCGGATCAATCACATCATCAATGTATCCCAGTTCAGCAGCCTTGTAAGGGTTGGAGAATGTTTCCCGGTAGTTTTCGATCAGCCGTTTTCGCTCCGCGTCCGGGTCCGCGGCTTTGCTGATCTCCTCCCTGCATATAATGTTGACCGCGCCTTCCGCGCCCATCACCGCAATTTCGGCTGTGGGATACGCGATATTCACATCCCCGCGGATGTGCTTGGAACTCATCACAATGTATGCGCCGCCGTAAGCTTTCCGGGTAATCACGGTGATTCTCGGCACCGTGGCTTCGCAGAAAGCATAGATGAGTTTTGCGCCGTTTCTGATAATGCCGCCGTGTTCCTGATGGATGCCGGGCAGAAATCCCGGCACATCTTCATAAATAATCAGCGGAATATTGAACGCGTCGCAGAATCTGACAAAACGGGCGCCTTTGACGGACGCATTAATATCTAAACATCCTGCCATGACATTGGGCTGGTTGGCGATCACTCCCACCGGCATTCCGTCCAATCTTCCGAAACCCACGACAATATTTTTTGCCCAAAGTTCGTGAACCTCAAAGAAATAATGATCGTCCACATTGGAACGGATAATTTCCCGAATGTCATAAGGAATGTTGGGGTCCGCAGGCACCGCATTCCGAAGCGATTCATCCCGGCGCATGGGATCGTCTTTGGTTTCCATTACGGGCGGGTCTTCCATATTGTTCCGGGGCAGAAAGGTCATCAGTTCCCGAATCTGATGCAGGCATGTCTCATCATCAGGAGATGCGAAATGGGCAACGCCGCTTTTTTCATTATGCGCCATCGCGCCGCCGAGTTCTTCTTTGGTCACGGTTTCCCGTGTGACCGCCTTGATGACTTCCGGTCCTGTGATAAACATGTGACTGGTTTTTTCCACCATGAATATCCAGTCGGTCAGCGCGGGAGAATAAACCGCGCCGCCGGCTGAGGGACCCATGATGGCGGTAATCTGGGGAATCACGCCTGAAGCCATGACATTCAGCAGAAAAATATCGGCGTAACCGGCAAGACTCATCACCCCGGACTGAATCCGGGCTCCGCCGGAATCGCAGAGACCGATGACCGGCGCGCCGACTTTCATGGCTGTTTTCATAACCTTGCATATTTTTTCTGCATGAGCAAAAGATAGCGACCCGCCGAATACCGTAAAATCCTGGGCAAATACAAAGACCGTCCGACCGTGGATCAGCCCGTGGCCGGTTACAACACCGTCTCCGGGAATCTTCTGAAGTTCCATGCCGAAATCGCTGGAAAGATGGGTTTTAAAACGACCTGCCTCAACAAAACTGTTTTTATCAAGAAGTGTGTCAATTCGTTCACGCGCGGTAAGCTTTCCGGCTTCGTGCTGTTTCTGTATCCGATCAGTGCCGCCGGCCTCCATTGCTTCCTTATTTTTCCGCTCAAGTTTTTCAAGCAGTGCTTTTGATCCCATGAATACTCCTTAATTTGCCTAATCTGATTGAATCATATAAAAATCTTTTGCCAATCATTTCTCGTTCCCACGCTCCGCGTCAATGCCGTCAAGCTGACAATTCCGTAGGTCGGGGTGAGCCTGCGAACCCC
>DZCT01000479.1 GCA_022736535.1 Desulfatirhabdium butyrativorans
TCCGGGTGGCTTCCCGCAAGCCGGGGCTCAGATTCAAATGGTCTGCGCTTCGGGCGATTTACAAATATTCGGGCGGCATTCCCCGTCTCGTCAATATCGCCTGTGACCGCTCCATTCTCACAGCTTACGGTCTGAATCAGTATAAAGTTACCGGAAATATTGCGAAAGCCTCCATCCGTGAATTGGCAGGCAGGAGCGATCTGAGACGCTACGGAATTCAGGGAAACGAAAAATCCCTCCTGATTTTCTCCGCGTTATGTGCAATTCTGCTGTTGCTGATTTTCTATTCCCCTGTAAATTTTGATTTTTTTAAAAGCAAAAGCCCTTCAGTTTCTCAGACATCTCCGCCAAAAGCAGCCTTGCCTGTAAAACCCGAAACAGCCGAACCTTTGACTCAGGATAGGGCAGAAGCTCCGGAGCCGTTGCCTGAGACAGCGGAACATGAGACATCTGAAAAAAAGCCTGATGAGGAAGTGAAGGCAAACCCGGAACCTGCGCCTGCGGAAGCCGGTCAGAATCTGGTGGATTTTCTGGGCGTCAAAGAAACGCGTGCGTCAAGACATTCCGCTTTGAAAGCTGTTTTGGAAGCATGGAATAGCGATGCGGTTATCAAGCCTTATTTGGACAATATGGAGGATACTCAGTCTTTTTTCCGTCTCGGCGCGAAACATAACGGGCTGTTGATTCAGCGCATTGAAAGCGATATTGAACTGATAAAGCGGCTGAATCTTCCGGCTGTTTTTGAGTTTAATTCGCCGAAAGGCGCATCGCCCGTCTATCTTGCGCTTGTCAAAACAGACGAGAGAAAAATGACGTTCAGGAGTGAAAAAAATTTGACAGATGCGGAACAGGAAGAAGTCGAAAGCTACTGGTCCGGCACGGCTTATGTGCTGTGGAAAAATTTCTTTGCCTATTCGGGGTCCATTCCGCGAGACACATCGGAAGATTCTGTCATAACACTGAAAATGATTCTGCGGGAGATCGGATTCAATGAGATAGAGATGAATGCCGCCTATGACGACCAGACTCGTGAAGTCATAGAATCCATTCAGGAAAAGAACGGCATTCGGGTTGACGGCGTGGTGGGGCCGCTCACCAAAATTGTTCTTTACAATCAGATGAAATCTTTGGAAATGCCCAAGCTTAGTGAGAAGTGAGAAATGAGAAATGTACGTGTGTTTTTTCGCCACGAACGGACACGACCAATCTTATAAAATGGGTCTCACGAATAAAATCTCACGAATTTTATTTCGTGAATTTTGTGCTTAAAATTCGTGTTCATTCGTGGTAAAAAAAATGAAAGGAGTCTGAAACATGAGTTCCATATTAAATGCTTTGAAAAAACTTGATAAGCAGTCTCAGCCGCCAAAATCGGATCCGTCATGGCCCAAAGAAATAGATACAAAACAGGCAATCAATAATCGGGTAAGACGTTTCCGGCTTCTCAGCAGACTTTTTTCAAGTGTTGTCATTGTTGTCATTGCTGTTGCCGGAACTTGGTTTTTTCTGAGTCAGAAACAGGTTCCGAAAGACAGAATTTCTGCCGCTCTCCCGCGTTCCGCTGAGAAAGAAAAAGCTGCGCCCCCTGTGCCGGTTGCAGAAAAAAAAGCCGAACCGGAAATATCCGTTGGTCAATCTGCTGTTCCCGCCGGTATTCCGCCAACGCTGCCTTTGCCGTCGCCTGCAATACCCTTGAAACTCCCTGAAAAAACTGCGGGCATATCGGACCTGTCTGAGACAAAACCCAAGCCGGAACCGCCGCCTGTGAATGTTCCGGAGAAAATGCCTGCTCCGAATACAGCCCCGAAGCCTGCTCCTTCTCCGGTATTGATGCCGGGAATGAATGAAGCGCAGGCGCAGAAACAGAAAAGCATATCAACTGCCGATGCAAAAAAGCCCCCGGCTATTTCCAAAGAGAAACTTGCGGAATTGGATATGCTTCAGGATGAAATTGATGCGATGATGGAAACTGTAACGCCTGAGCAGGCTGCGGAACTCAAGACGGTTCAGGATGAGATCAGTCATTTTAAAGAAACCGGAAAATTCAGACAGGAGATCAATCCTCCGAAATCCGCGCAGCCCCAAGCCGCTCCGAATCAGGAAACAAGTTCCGCAAAACCCGGCGATGCCTCCCGATTAAAAGTGCAGGCGCTGGTCTGGTCCGACGATCCGGGAAGTCGTTGGGCAATGGTCAATGACCGCATTGTGCGTATGGGAAGCATGATCGGCGGCGCAACCGTAACGCATATCGGCGAGGATCATATTATCGTCCAAGAGGGCGGCGAGGAATGGGAATTGAAATTTCAGGTTAAATGAGTAACCCGGGCTGTTAGTGTATCTACAAGGATTGAACAATGTCTGAACCCTGATTCACCTGATGAAAGGATTAGCAGGATTTGTGTTCAGTTGTCCCGCCCCTGTCTATCTGCAAGGATTGTGTATAAGCAGGGATTACAGGTACGATCCGGAAATCCCTGCTTACACACAATCCTTGCAGATAGGAACAAGTTAGCAATCAAACACATATAACTGAGAAGAAAGCTTTTGCGATATCAACCATGACAAACAACAAAACCGAAACATACATCAGTTTGACGATCCTGCTGGTGCTGACCGGCATCGGAGGAGCTATTTTTTGGGCGCAGTTTCAATATTATATGCCTGTGCTTGTCTCGTCTTCCCTTGAATCAGACATCTCGGCGCATCCCGCCGATGCTGAGAAGCCGTCTGTCAAATCTCTGGTCTTGCTCCCTGAAAACATCGTTCCTTTGATGCAGCCGGAAGTTTTTTCTCCTGAAAATCTCTCGGACAAAATCAACGGAAAAGCAGAGTTGTATCTGTCAGCCGGTGTTCTGGGGCTTCAATGTCAGCGATTTACGGAAAACGGCAGCCCGGATTTATGGGTAGAATTTTTTGTCTATGACATGGGAAATAACACCAATGCTTTTTCCGTGTTCAGTTCCCAGCACCGTGAAGATGCCGAGCCGATGCCGCTTGCCAAATTTTCTTATCGGACAGAAAACGCTGTTTTTCTCGTGCATGGAAACTATTACGTGGAAGTCATATCTGCCGCCGCCTCGGAAAAAAGTTTTGCGCTCATGCAGTCCCTTGTCAAAAGTTTTATGCAGGAACATCCGGCTGAGACAAAAGCAATAAGTGAAACCGAGCTGTTTCCGAAAACCGGTCTGAAGGAAAACAGCATCACGCTACGGTCTGCCGATGTCTTCGGATATGAAAAACTGAATCATGTTTTTACAGCAACTTATATCATCGCTGACAGCGAAGCAACAGCTTTTCTCTCCCGCCGAGAGACGCGTGAAGAAGCCGAGACATTGGCATCGGGATTTCATGCCTTTTTGCTGAGTTTCGGCGGAAAAGAAATTGAACAGGCATCGCAGATCAAAAATGCAAAGATTGTAGAAATCATGGGAACTTACGATACAGTTTTCAGCAGCGGCAATTTTCTGGGCGGCGTCCATGAAGCAGAAAACAGAGAAATAGCTGAAAAATTAGGGAATATGCTGTATCACTGTCTTAATTTTGATTAAAAAAGATTTCTCGCAAAGACGCTAAGAACGCAAAGATTTTTTGGTAGTGACACTTCCGAATCTCCTGCTTCTTTTATCCAGCCGGCACAGCCGGTCTCTGTGCGGACAGAACCATGTTTCAGCCGGA
>DZCT01000480.1 GCA_022736535.1 Desulfatirhabdium butyrativorans
CAACAAAAAAGGGATTTTTCAGCCCGTAGGTTGGGGTGAGGTACGAACCCCAACACCCAATTGAAAACCCCGACATCCGATTTATTCAAAACCGCTTTTTTGTTGGGGTTCGTGCCTCACCCCAACCTACACCTTCTCTTAAATTCGGCAAGTCGGGACGGCTGAACAGAAATCATGGAAATCCTTTAATCAGGCGAATCAGGGTTCAGACAACGGCTCCGGAAACAAAAACGCCGGACGCTCTCCTTTATAAAGCAAAGGCGGAGAACGACCGGCGTAAGACAGGCAGGGGACTTGGGCGATTTTTACAAAGTGCGGGCGCAGTTCGGGTGAATGAAAATTGCTGATTTTTATGGAAAAATAAAGTATTATTTTTGAAATATTTACAGAAGGGTTCATCAAAGTGTCTCCTTTTATCTGTTTTTCTCTGTTACAGATATTATTCGCCGACTTTTTTTAAGGCGGTGTCAATCACATATCGGGACAGATATAAGCCTGACATAAGAAGTTTTTCAATAACCGGACGGGCCTGCGGAATTACCCCTCTTTTTTTTGCAGACAGCACAATTCCCAAAGTTCCTCTTACGGGAATATTCAGGTTTGAAGCGCATTTTCTGCCCTGAAGATCGTCAATAATCGCTTCGGCACCGGGATGGGCAAGCGCATAAGCAAGAACTGATGATTCTCCGATTCCGAGTCCCCATGCGGCAATGATCTCCGGGATGACAACCCTTGTCCTGTCAAGATGAATCCATGATTTTTCTCTGACAGTTCTGAGAGTTATATCATCTGAACCCCGTGCGGATATTTCATCTGCAACGGGCCGGGGAACTGTTATTTCATCCGCAAAACAGCGCAGAAGATCTGTAAACCCTCCCCGGCTCATGATAATCAGGGGAGAAGCATTGATGACAGCCGATTTATTCACGGTTCAGTTCCCTGTCCAGATCATCGAAATCAACTTTGAAAGAATCCTTTCCCATGCGGGCAAGCGCCAGAAGAAAATCCGTGCGGTCAAGTCCTGCTATGCCGGCGGCTGTTTCCTGAGAAATTCTCCCCTGTTCATACCATTCAGCCGCAGCAGTTAATTTCATCTGTTCAATGAAAATTTCCGGCGTAACCCGCATGAAAGAAAATATCAGTTCCGGTATTTCAAGAGTCAAAGCAGCCATCTTTCACACTCCTTGTGATTGAGCAAAACTCTCTGTTTTTTGTGGAAAAGTCAAGCGTTTTAAAAAAAAATGCGGCACATGCGGAACAGCCTGTGTTCCGTGACGGGATATTTGTCTGCGGGATGTTTTCCGATAAATTCTGCTCTGAAGTCTGCGGCATGACACACCTCCGGATAATTCAAATAAAAAAAACAGATTATCCGGATGGCGCCCCTGCCGCCCGTCATACCTGTGACGGCACCGTGCCGTCACACCCTTTTCGGAAATACAGCAAATTCTTTATAAATAAATAAAGGATAAACCGTCTGAACAGCTTTGTCAAGTGTTTTTTCACATCCGAATAAAAATTTTCAGGAAACCGGAGTGCAAAAATACAATTTTTGCAAAATGAGTGAGTGAAAACGGCTGTTTTTTTTATGGGAAAGTCAAGAGTTATTTTTAAAATCTGCAAAAGGACTCACAGATTCACATCCCTGTCATCAGACAAAAATTTCCTGATATTTCATGCCGCCGATTCCCTGTGTGTTTTTTCTCGGCATGACCAGAAAATAGTATCCGTAATCAAGCAGAATATCAGTACCTTTATCACCCGCAAATTCTATGAGTTCATCTTCTCTCTCCTCATCTTCGGGAGCAGTAACATTTATCCAAAAATCAGCAGGATTTTCAGGACCTTCCGTAACACTTATAAATTCGATTTCGGGAAATTTCTCTTTCACCGCATTGAAAAGTTTCCCGATAATTTCTTTCTGTTTGAAATTTATCATCTGTCCAACTCCTTTTTAATCAGTTCTGTCAGTTCTTTTATTCTGGCAAACCATCTGCCTGCTCTCTGCTGCGTGACATTATCTCCTGAATAATCGGCTTTGTTTCTCACAAGCTGCATATCATACAGATACGATTTGAATTTTGCAGGATAAATTTTCCGGCGGTTAATCAGTTCGCCGCTGAAGTCTGCCTGAACCTGCCCGTGATCAATCTTATCCCGCTTTATTCCCTGACGGGCAAGGGCGGCAATGGCAATGTGCAAGGCAGCATAATATGCCCTGTTTGTACAGGCATTGTAAAGCCCGTTGTCAAAACACACCTGCGCTGCTTTGAGATTTTCTTCTGCTTTGTTTAAAAATTCCATAGCTGAAAATTTCACACTGAAAGGTTTAAAAGCCAAGTCTTTTTTTAAAAAAATCTGCGGAGTCTGCGGGACAGCCTGTGTTCCGTGACGGGATATTTGTCTGCGGGATGTTTTCCGATAAATTCTGTTCTGAAGTCTGCGGCATGACACACCTCCGGATAAATTGAAATAAAGCAACTCGCCTTATCCACACTCGTTACGAGGCTTTGCCTCGTAACGAGGTTTCTGTGTAAGGTGAGTAAAATATCGGGACGGCGGCCCGACTGCCCGTCACACCCTTTTTAAATTTTACTATTTTCAATAGACATTTTCGGAAATAAGCCGTGAATCTTCCGCAAAGGCTCAAATACCGCCGACCCGCTGAAAATTGCAGTCAGAACACTGTTTTTCGGTCTTTCTTCCTTTGCGTTCTCTGCGTGCTTTGCGAGAACTTTTTTTTATTTGCGATAAAGTCTGATATATATACTGATCCGATTTTGGTTTTTTGCCGCAGACACACGCAGACGTACACAGACAACTGAAAACAGAATACGGCATATCATCTTTCAATCTTATTAAATTACGATAATACCTGAAAAATTCCGCTTTGTCAATAATGGGAAAGTAATGGGGAAAACCCACCATTTTTATAAAATTATTAATAAACAAAGCATGTTAAAAAATTGTACAGAGCAACAGTTCCCGTCTGCTGTCCGGATAAGGATTTTTAAGATTAATGTTGTGCGAAGCAACATTTTCCGGCGTCCGAATCGGGATTTTCAGGATTGACAGGATCTGCATCGCGCCCCGAAATAAATTTCGGGGCTGAAAGCTCAAGCCTGCTGAAGCAGGCTGTCCGGCGCACACAGCAGGCTTCAGCCTGCTTTTGCTTTCAGGCGGGGAGATTAATCCCCCGCTGTCTTTTCAATCCTGCAAATCCCGGTTCAGACAGCGGGAAGTGCAAAAAACCGTTTTGCCCGTTTTCTGCGCTCCGGAACGCTTGCTTTTCAAAACCCCTGGTGCTATTATCCTTCTGTCCGGGACAGGAGGTGCTTATGAAGGAAAGCCGTATGGACCGCATCGAAAAGGGGATGGAGGAGTTCTTCCGGGGAATGGCCGAACTCAGGGAATCAATCCGTGAACTCAGGGAGTCGCAGAAAAAAACCGACGAACAGATTCTCGAACTGAAGGAGTCGCAGAAAAGAACTGATGAGCAGCTGAACAGAACTGATGAGCATCTGAACAGAACTGATGAGCATCTGAACAGAACTGATGAGCAGCTGAAAAGAACCGATGAGCAGCTGAAAAGAACTGATGAGCAGCTGAAAAGAACCGATGAGCAGCTGAAAAGAACTGATGAGCAGCTGAAAAGAACTGATGAGCAGCTGA
>DZCT01000056.1 GCA_022736535.1 Desulfatirhabdium butyrativorans
CTTTCTGTCAGACTTCTTCTCCGATGTCAATATGTACTTTTGAAAGAGGTCTATTTACGATCTGTAATCCGCATTAATCCGAACATATTCCACAGAAAAATCGCAGGTAAACACCGAAGCCTCGCCTGTTCCGCCTGTTTTCAAATCAACTGTGATCGCAAATTCCGGCAGTTTCAGAACCTTTGTCGCCTCCGCCTCCGCAGCTTTCCCGCATCCCATGCCGTCTTTTGCCATCATCACGTCATTAAAGAAAATATCTGTTTTATCAGGATCAAAGTCAACGCCGGCTCTGCCTGCCGCGGCAAAAATACGTCCCCAGTTGGCGTCTTCTCCGAAAAAGGCTGTTTTGACAAGATTTGAATTTGCAACCGTATCCGCAACTTTGCGGGCGTCTTTATCCGAAGCCGCGCCCTTGACGATAATTTCAACTAACTTGGTAGCCCCTTCGCCGTCTTTGGCAACCATCTTGGCAAGCGTCAGCAGCACGTGATCCAGCACATTCTGAAACGCCCGCTCATGTTCGGAAGTTTTAATTTCCGCTCCGGACAAAGCGTTTGCCATCAGCAGAATCATGTCATTGGTGCTGGTGTCGCCGTCCACCGTGATGCGGTTGAAAGAGCGGTCTGCTGCCGCGGAAAGGGCTTTCTGCAAGACATCGGCGCTTGCGCCTATATCGCTGCACACAAAACACAGCATGGTCGCCATATTCGGGCATATCATCCCCGAACCTTTTGCAATGCCCACGACCGTGAAGCTTTTGCCTTCCAAGTGTCCCTGCCGGGAAATCAGTTTCGGGAATGTGTCGGTTGTCATAATGGCTTGGGCAAAATCCGAAAAGCCTTCTGAACTCAGCGATTTGACAAGACCCGGCGCGGCAGCCTTCACTTTTTCAGCAGGCAGCGGTTCGCCGATAACGCCGGTGGACGCCGCCAGCACTAATTTCTCTGAAATATTTGCATTTTCAGCAACATAGCCGGTCATGGCAAGCGCAGCCTGCATTCCCTGATTTCCGGCGCAGCAGTTGGCGTTCCCGCTGTTGGCAATCACTGCCTGACATTTTCCCGATTGGATGCGCGCTTTATCCAAAAGCACGGGCGCAGCCTGAACCCGGTTTTGGGTAAAGACCGCCGCCGCGTTTGCCGGAATTTCCGAAAAAATCAGTCCCAAGTCTTTGTTGCCGTTTTTTTTGATGTTTGCGGCTGTTCCCGCCGCCTTAAAGCCTTTGCAAGTTATTTTTTCCATAAGTTTATCCGTGTTTTTCAATTGATTTTTTAAAGTATTATTGTAATATTCAAATTTCAAAATTCAATCGCCGAAAGCCGTAAATTACTTTTTTATAGTGCATAATTTCTTGACAAAAATCAAGTTTATTGAAAAATTATATTTATTTCTGCTTGTAAAAATACGGGAAAATGAATATTGTCCGTTTTTACAGACGCATTCGTCTTGAACCTTGCAGATCAGGGTTGACAATTTTTAATCTACGCTCATTTTTATAATTGTGTGATTTGTAATTGTATGAGCATTCTCGTTCCCACGCTCTGCGTGGGAATGCAGCCCGGACGCTCCGCGTCCCCGTTCCGGAGTGCTAAAATGAAATTTTAGCATTTGAAATTTTAGCAACGTGCAATGTGCTGCTAAAATTCGCTCCGCTCATTTCAGCACTCCGGAAGGCTTAATTTAATGCTCCGGAGTGCTAAAATGAAATTTTAGCATTTTTACAGTGCTAAAATTCGCTCCGCTCATTTCAGCACTCCGGAAGGACGTTCCCACGCGGAGCGTGGGAACGAGAAAAAGGGTAAGCACGGGGGCTTACCCCTACGGAAAATGTTGACGTAGGGGCAACCTTGCCCTCGTTCTTGCGCCAATTATGTAAAAAAAGACAACACAAAAAATTTTCATGTAGGGGCAACCCCCTGTGGTTGCCCTCGTTCTTGCGCCAATTATGTAAAAAAGACAACACAAAAAATTTTAAGGAGGAACATCATTTATGACGGTCAGAAAAGAAACCCGGCAGTTTAAAACCGAAGTTCAGCAACTGTTGAACCTTATTATCAATTCTCTGTATTCCAACAAAGATATTTTTCTGCGGGAACTCATTTCCAATGCCTCCGACGCCATTGACAAGCTGCGTTTCAAATCCCAGACATCGGCTGAAATTCTCGGCGATGATACGGAATTAAACATTAAAATTGTCGCGGATAAAGAAAAACACACGCTTGAAATTTCCGACAACGGCATCGGCATGACCTACGACGAAGTGATCGAAAACATCGGCACCATTGCCAAAAGCGGAACAGCGGCTTTTCTCAAGGCTTTGGAAGAATCCAAAAAACAGGATGTTCTGACGCCGGAACTCATCGGTCAGTTCGGCGTGGGATTTTACAGTTCTTTTATTGTCGCGGACAAAGTGACGCTGATCACCCGTTCCGCGGATGCGGAAGCAAACGCGGCTGTGCGCTGGGAATCTCAGGGCGACGGCAATTTCACCGTTGAAGAAACGGTCAGAGACGCTCGCGGCACCAGCGTGATACTGGAACTGAAAAAAACAGAAGACGGTGAAAAAAATTACGCCGACGAATGGGTGATCCGCAGCATTGTAAAGCAGTATTCGGATTTTGTTTCTTATCCCATTGTGATGGATGTTGAAAAGACCGAGCCTGTTCCTGAAAAAGAACAGATTATGGGCGCGGACAACAAGCCCCTTGCCACGACCCGGAAGGTGAAAAAAACGGAAACCCTCAATTCCATGAAGGCAATCTGGGCAAAGGACAAAAATTCGGTTTCCGAGGATGAATATAAGGAATTTTACAAGCATATCAGCCACGACTGGAATGATCCGCTGACGCATATTCATCTCAAGCTTGAAGGCGCCACCGAATACACGATGCTGCTCTATGTGCCTTCAAAAGCCCCCCTTGACCTGTTCCATCTGGACCGCAAACACGGGATTCAGCTTTACTGCAAGCGGGTCTTTATCATGGATGACTGCAAAGAACTGATACCGGAATATCTGCGTTTTATCAAGGGCGTTGTGGACGCGCCGGACCTGAACCTGAACGTGAGCCGGGAGATTTTGCAGCAGGATCGTCTCGTCAGGAACATTCGGAAAAATCTGGTGAAAAAAATGCTGGACTGCTTTGCCGGAATGGAAAAAGAGCAGTATGAAACATTTTACAATGAATTCGGCAGGGCGCTCAAGGAAGGCATTCACACGGACTGGGAAAACAAAGACAGGATTGCGGATTTGCTCCGGTATAAAACCACCAAGTCCGAGGACAAACTCATCTCGCTTCAGGACTATGTTGCCAACATGAAGCCGGATCAGAAGGAAATTTACTACATCACCGGCGACAGTCTTGCCACGCTCATCAACAGCCCCCATCTGGAGCAGTTGAAGGAAAAGGATTATGAAGTCCTGCTGATGACCGATCCGGTGGATGAATGGGTCACGATGGCGCTGACCGAATACAAGGACAAGCCGCTGAAAAGCGCGGAAAAGGGCGATCTCGAACTGGATAAAGACGAAGCCGCAAAGCAGGAAAACGGCTATTCGGATTTGTTTGACTTCATCAAATCCCATCTGGCGGATAAAATCAAAGAAGTCAGACCGTCTTCGCGTCTGAAATCGTCTTTGGCATGTTTAGCAGGGGATACGCATGACATGAGCGCGTACATGGAAAAAATTCTCAAAGCATCGGGACAGAAATCGCCTGAAACCAAACGGATTCTGGAACTGAATGTCTCGCATCCGGTGTTTGCCGGAATCAAAAATCTCTTTGACAAAGATCGTGACCATCATTCATTGAAAGATTACAGCCAGTTGCTCTTGGATATGGCGCTGATCGGCGAGGGCGGGAAACCGGAAGACCCCTCCCGCTTCAGCAAAATTGTCGGAGACCTGATGTTTAACGCATTGGGCGATTGAAAAAAAGGTTAGGGGTTGGGGGAGATACCTCTGACCCCTAACCCCGAACCTCTGACCTCTTTTTAAACGGACATCCTATGACTTCGCAAGATTTTGACCCGAAAGACATATTTCAGTCATTGGACGAATCTGACAACGGCATTGCAAGCCTTTCGCATGACAACCGGCTTAACAAGCTGCTGAAAACCGTTGTCAGAGAAGTCAAGCTTTATGCCGAAGACCAGATACGGCATATCCGGCAGGGCGCGGAAATCGGCAAAGCCCTGTCTGTTGAAAATGACCTCAACAAGCTTCTGGAAATGATCGTTCATGAAGCCAGAGCCATGTGCAATGCTGACGGAGGAACTTTATACACACTCGACAGAGACCACGATGATCTTCGGGTCGAAATCCTGCAAAATGACACGATTCCCAATGGTCCGATGACCTTGCCCAATGTGCCGCTTTATAAAGAAGACGGGATGGAAAACCATTCCAATGTCTCCTCTCATGTGGCGATTACCGGCAAAATCGTCAATATTCCGGATGTCTATGAAGCCGGCGGATTTGACTTTGCCGGGACCCGGAAATACGACGCATCCACCGGATACCGTTCCAAATCTATGCTGGTGATTCCGCTCAAAAATCATGAGAGCGAGATCATCGGCGTATTGCAACTGTTAAATGCTCAGGACGCCGAAACCGGACAGGTCATTGCGTTTTCCCCCGAATATGTGGACCTGATTGCCTCGCTGGCTTCGCAGGCCGCGGTTGCCATCACCAACGCCCGGCTGATTCGGAATCTGAAAACACAGATCAGGCGCATCAAACAGGGCGCGGAAATCGGCAAAGCCCTGTTGGTCGGAAAAGACGACATCAACCGGGTGCTGGAAATGATTGTGGATGAAGCCCGCGCCATGTCCAACGCGGACGCGGGAACGGTCTATATTCTCGATGAAGACCGCAAAAGTCTGCGGGTGGAAATTTTTCACAATGACAGCATGAAAACCCGGATGTGCGGCTCAAGCAACTCAAACATGATCCTGCCCAATGCCCCTTTCACGCTGCCCCATGTTCCCCTGTACAATCGGGACGGAGAACCCAATTACGCGCAGGTTTCCTCTTTTGTCGCGCTGACCGGCGAGACATTGAATATCCCGGATGTTTATGAAATTGAAGGCTTTGATTTCACGGGTCCCAAAAATTACGATATGACCACCGGATACCGGTCCAAATCCATGCTGGTCATTCCGCTGAAAAATCACGAAGATGATGTGATCGGCGTGCTGCAACTGCTGAATGCACAGACCGACAGGGGCAGAGTGGTTGCTTTTTCCAAAGATCACGAGGAACTGATCGAATCGCTGGCGTCTCAGGCTTCGGTCGCCATGACAAACGCACGGCTGGTTCGGGATTTGAAAGACCTGTTTTACCGCTTTATTGAAAGCATCGCCAGCGCGATTGATGAAAAGTCTCCCTATACCGGCGGGCATATCAAGCGGGTTGTGGACCTCACAATGATGATTGCCGAAAAAATCAATGAGACTCACGAGGGACCTTTCAAAGACGTGTTCTTCAACGAAAGCGAGATGGAAGAACTGCGGCTCTCCGCGTGGATGCACGATATCGGCAAAATCACCACGCCTGAGCATATCATGGACAAGCAGACCAAGCTCCAAAGCATTTATGACCGGATTGACCTGATCAAAATCCGCTTCGACATGATTGCCGGCTGCCTTAACAATCAGTATCTGCAACGGAAAATTGCTGTTCTGCAAAACGGCACACGGGACAAGGCATTGAAAACAGAATCGCTGGATAAAGAACTTTCCGGAAAACTGCGGCAGCTTCAGGAAGATTTTGAATTTCTCAAATCCTGCAACAACACGGGCGATTTTATGCCTGACGATAAAGTAGAACGGGTGAAACAGATCGGCGCGCAGACTTACATTACCCTTGACGGCAAGGAATATTCCTATCTGACGCGGGAAGAAATTGAAAACCTGTGTATCCGCAAAGGCACGCTGAATGAGGAAGAACGTGGGACTATACAGAAACATGCTGATATGACTTATAAAATTTTATGCACCCTTCCTTTTTCAAAGACATTGAAATCGCTGGCAAATGTTCCGGATTATGCGGCAGCCCACCATGAAAGACCTGACGGTTCCGGCTATCCGCTGGGGCTTTCGGGAGACAATCTGCCCTTGCAGCCCCGCATCATGGCGGTTGCCGATATTTTTGAAGCCCTGACCGCGAGGGACCGCCCCTACAAAAAGCCCATGACACTTTCCCAGGCAATCAAAATTCTGGGTTTTATGAAAAAAGACGGACAGATAGACCCGGATGTCTATGATTTGTTTGTGCAAAGCCGTATCTACCGGGGCTATGCGGAAAGAGAAATCAATCCGGATCAGATAGATGTGTAGGGGCTGCCCCCTGTAGCTGCCCTGTTGCCGTGTTCTGCCTTCGTACTTCCGGAAACCACGTAGGGTGGGCATGAAATGCCCGCCTTTGCGGAAAGATTTCCCGCTTCGCTCTCCGGAGTGCTAAAATGCCTAATTTTATAAAATGGTTTAGCAATGCGCTGAAATTCGCTCCGCTCATTTCAGCACTCCGTATTGTCATTTCGACCGTACCGTATTGTCATTTCGACCGAAGGGAGAAATCTTTGCTCTGAAACGTCAAGATTTCTCGCTGCGCTCGAAATGACATCTCTTGCGGCGGGCATTTCATGCCCGCCCCACTTTAGGAGACATAAGTGCTGTCATTTCGAGCGGAGCGAGAAATCTTTTCGCAAAGGCGGGCATTTCATGCCCACCCTACTTTTAGGAGACATAAGTGCTGTCATTTCGAGCGTAGCGAGAAATCTTTGCGTTAAACGCGCAGGGGCACGCCGGCAGCGTGCCCCTGCGAAGGAGACATAATGGAAAAACACATTAAAATTGAAGATATAGCACACTTTGAAGCAGCGTTTGATACGGACCCGAAAAATCGGCTTGCCTTAAATGCCGTCACGCAGAATCCGGTGGGCGTGATTGCGCTGAATCGGAAAGCACTGAATCAGCCTCATGTTTTTTCCCACGTCATTGAAACGCCTGAAGCGACAAATCAGGAGTCAAGCGGCAGATGCTGGATGTTTGCGGGTCTGAACACCTTCCGGCTGGAAGCGATGAAACGCATGAATCTCGAAGCGTTTGAGTTTTCGCAGTCTTATCTCATGTTCTGGGACAAGCTGGAAAAAGCAAATTTCTTTCTTGAAAATATCATTGAAACCCGGCATGAGCCGCTGAACAGCCGGATCGTGATGTGGCGACTGTCCGATCCCATACCGGACGGCGGGCAGTGGGATATGTTCGTCAATCTCGTGAGAAAATACGGACTTGTCCCCAAATCGCTGATGCCGGAAACCAACAGCAGCAGCGCCTCGGGTCCCATGAACACGATTCTAGTGAGCAAATGCCGGGAATGCGCCCGAAGGCTTAGGGAAATACATGAATCCGGAGCTTCCCCTGAGAAAATGTATGAGGCAAAAAGCGAGATGATGTCGGAATTTTACAAGATTCTGACCATTCATCTGGGCAAGCCCCCGTCGCATTTTTTCTGGGAATGGAGAGACAAAGACAAGAAATTCCATCGCAAAGGCAATATGACGCCTGCGGAATTTTTTAAAACCTATATAGATGCGGATTTGGATGAAATGGTCTGCCTGATCAACTCACCCACAAAAGACAAGCCTTTCAACAAGCTTTACACGGTGCAGTATCTCGGCAATGTCTTATGCGGACAGCCGGTTCGCTACCTGAATGTTGACATTGAAACCATGAAAAAAGCCGCGGCCGAGATGATTGTCGAGAACCGTCCAGTGTGGTTCGGCTGCGATGTGGGCAAGATGCTGGAGCGGGAAAGAGGCATTTTGGACGCCGATGCTTATGACTACGAGCTGGTGTACGGCACAAGCTTCAGGTTTGACAAAGCCGCACGTCTGGATTACGGTCACAGCCGCATGACTCATGCGATGGTGCTGACGGGCGTTGATCTGGATGAGGAAAACAAGCCCATAAAATGGCGGGTGGAAAACAGTTGGGGAACGAAAATCGGCGATAAAGGCTATATGGTGATGACGGATCGCTGGTTTGACGAATATCTCTATGAGATCATCGTGAGCAAAAAGAAACTTTCTCCCGAACTCCTGAACGTGCTGGATACCGAGCCGACAGTGCTTCCGCCGTGGGACCCGATGGGCGCGCTGGCGAATTGATTGCAGTTTTGAATAGGTGGCAGGTAACATGTTATACCGAATCTCTTTTGACTTTATATGATATTTTTTCCCCGGGTGGGTTTCCCACAGAGTTCACAGAGAAAAAAAGCCCACGGAGTTCACAGAGTTTTTTAAAAAAATCTCCGTGCGCTCTGCGGTTTTTTCCTGCTCTGTGATCTCTGCGGGAAACAAAATGAGAGAATACTTTCAATAGAGATTCAGTATTACTTGTATGATGATCCGGTACTTTTCATTCTGAGCCGAAGCCCTGAGCGTAGTGAAGGGTCAGCGAAGAATCTGTTATTATAACAGTGTATTACAGAAACAGAGATTCTTCACTTCGTTCAGAATGACACTCCGAAATCACCTATTCTACACCGCTACCAAAAATTTGTGATAATTTACGGTTTATATAAAGTCAGAAGGATTTTGTCATAACACTTCACTTTAAAGGAGGAAAGAAACAGGATGCTGAAAAAAAAATGGATTCAGATGGGTATGTTGTGTCTGTCGCTGTGGATGCTTGCAGGCATGGGGACGGCTTTTGCTGTCACGTCCAAATGCGAGGAATGTCATCTGAAAATTTCTCCCATGATGGTCAAGGACTTCAACCGGAGTAAAATGGCGGCGGAACTGAGCTGCGAAAACTGTCACGGCGAAGAACACAAGAGCGAAAAAGATGTTGAGAAAGTCAAACTGCCTACCATCAGAACCTGTCAGGAATGTCATCAGGAGCAGGCAGAACAATATCTCTCCGGCAAGCACGCGCTGGGGCTGACTGCCCTGAACGCGATGCCCTATACGCACGGACAGCCCAAAGCCTTTGTGGAAGGACAGAAAGGCTGCGGGGGCTGTCACACACTGGGGCTGGCAGAGGAAAAAGACCGGCAGACCGAGGGGCGCAAATACTACCGCTACGGCATGGACTGCCAGAACTGCCACACGCGTCATGCCTTTTCCGCGGACGAAGCCGCAGAACCCGAAGCCTGCATGACCTGCCATACGGGATTCGATCATGCGCAGTGGGAGATGTGGTCCGGCTCCAAACACGGCGTGACGTATCTCATGAATCGGGCAATTGATATTGACGAGAAAAACAGCGAGCGTGCGCCCACATGCCAGACCTGCCATATGCCGGAAGGCAATCACCGGGTGTTTTCCGCATGGGGATTTCTCGCTGTGCGTCTTCCCGAAGAAGATCAGGAATGGATGGGCTACCGAGCCACGATTCTCAAGGGATTGGGCGTGCTGTACCCGGAAGGAAAGCCGACTCCCCGTTTAGATGTCGTCAAAGCCGGAAAAGTGGCGCGTTTGGACAAAGCGGAATTTGACGCGGAGCGGAAACGCTTCACCGATATTTGCCGGAAATGCCATTCTCCGAATTTTGTAAACGAGAACATGAAAAATGCGGACAAGATGGTAAAGGAATCGGACAAACTGCTCGCCGAAGCATTGGAAATCATTGCAGGGCTTTACAAAGACGAAATTATCCCCAAACGTCCTGATTATCACGCATACCCTGATTTGCTCACCTTTTATGACGCAACCACGAAAATCGAGCAGACGCTTTATCTGATGTTCATGGATCACCGCATGAAGGCTTTTCAGGCCGGCTTTCATATCAATCCGGATTACTCAACATGGTACGGATATGCAAATCTCAGAAAGGATTTGGTGGAGATAAAAGATTTGGCGAAAAAGATGAGAGCGGAAAAGGGATTGGCGGAAAGTCCCGAAGCGAAACCCGAAGTGAAACCTGAAGTGAAAAAAGATGCGCCCGCGTCAAAATAAACCGGCGCGTCAAAATAAACTGGTAGGGTGGGCATGAAATGCCCACCGTTTCAACTTTTCAGCAACATGAGTCATTCACACACGCAGCGCGAGGCACAGCCCGTCTTTCTCCGGCGAATGAAAGGGGAGAAAAGAAAGCAGTCTTACCGCCCGCCATTCGGGCCGTTCCGACATTGCCCGATTGAAGCTGTCCGCATCTTTAAATCCCACGTTATCCGCCACGAGAAGCCCGCCTTTTCTGAGAAGCCGCTGACATTCTCCCAATACGCCGAGATAATATTCCTTGTCAATATCCAAGAAGATGAAATCAAAGGGATCATTCATTGTCTTCATCTCATCAAGCGCATCTCCTGTTCGGATTTCCGCCCGATGCGCCAGACCTGCTGCTTCAAAATTAGCCTGCGCCCGCTTTGCCAATCCCGGGTTTTTTTCCAGCGTGACAAGCTTTCCGTCTGAAATCTCGCAGGCTTTGGCAAGCCACAAGCCCGAATAGCCTGTTGCGGTTCCCAGTTCCAGCATTCGCCGGGCTTTTGTCGCTGCCGCCAATATGCAGAGAAGTTCTCCCACCAAGGGACCGATAATCGGAATCTGTTCCTCACGGGCTTCTGCTTCAAGTTTCAGTAAAAGCAAATCGCCGGAAGGAACAAACTGTCTGAAATATTCCTCCAAATTCGGCATCATCTCGGACATTTTTCTGTCTCCTGTTTCTGTGTTTAAGAATTTCTCGCAAAGGCGCAAAGAGCGCAAAGAAAAAAAGAGAGGAAAGCGGATTTTCCGAAACAGCGGAGTCTCTCTCGTCTTTGCGGGCTTTGCGTCTTTGCGAGAAATAAGATATGTTTACTCAAAAGCTTTTCCGGGACTCACGCCCAAGGCTTTGAGAATCTTCGCCAACGGGCAGAATCCGGTGAATGAGGATTGCAGAAGATTTGCGCCGACAAACGCGGTGAGCCAGAGCCAATTCTGACTGTGAACCGCAGACAGGAGCAAAGAGAGCAGAATAACAGTTCCGGCAAATGCCAGTACAACACGGTCTATGGTCATAAATATCTCCTTTTACTTATATGGTGAGTCGTTTACATTTCGGGGACTTGTCATTCCGAACACAGTGAGGAATCTTCTGAAGTTTCAACTGCCGCGACGATGGGAAACCAGCAGTGAAATGCCGCCCCTTTTCCGGGTTCGCTTTCCAGACTCACCGCGCCGCCGTGCGCCTGAACAATGCCGTGGACAATCGCAAGCCCCATGCCTGTTCCTTCTCCTGCCGGCTTGGTGGTGAAAAAAGGATCAAACACCCGGTCAATAATGCCCTTATCTATTCCGGGTCCGTTGTCGCTGACCGTCAGCCTGATATATGCCCCGGGATTCAGCGCCGGTATCATTATTTTTTCCTGGGAAGTGACCGTCACTTCCTCCAGCAGAATCTCTATCACGCCGCCCCGGTCCCGCAGCGCGTGATTTGCATTGAAACACAGGTTCATCATCACCTGATTTCATAAAACAAAATCAGCCTGAAGTCAACATGAACCTTGGGCAAAGCAGAGAGGCTCTGAAACAGATTCTGCCTGCTGCCGTGAGCGGAGGCTTTTTAAAAAAGTTTGATTTTGCCTTATAAAATGTTTAAATTTCTTTTGCAGGGGCGCGGCGGCGGTCTGCCCCTGAAAATCAAAATCTGATACCAATTCGCTCCGTAAAGCGATTTTTCAAATCGCTTAAACCGCTTGAAAAGCGCCAGGCTAAAAATAGACACGGAGAACAGCGTTTTTGAAAGCGAATTGGTATGACCTTCAATCCTGAAAACGGAAGACTGAAAATGAGAAAAACAAAAATTATCTGCACCATCGGTCCCTCAAGCGGCAGCCCGGAAATTATCAGAAACCTGATTCAAAACGGCATGAATGTCGCCCGTCTGAATTTTTCACACGGAACTCACGCAGAACACAAAGAAAAAATCCGCATCATCCGGATGATCTCCGAGGAACTGGGAAAACCGGTTGCGATTTTGCAGGACCTCTGCGGTCCTAAAATCCGGGTGGGCAATATCTGCGAGCCGGGCATCCGTCTTGATCCCGGACAGACATTTATTTTAAGCGTTGATGCGGCAGCCTGCGGACAGAATCGGGTCTCGGTTTCCTACCCCGATCTTCCCAAAGATGTGAAAATCGGCGACAGACTTCTGCTGGCTGACGGAATGCTGGAACTGGCTGTGAAAAGCACAAGCCCGACAGAAATACACTGCGAAGTGATTACCGGCGGCGTTCTGACTTCTCACAAAGGCATCAATCTGCCCACAGGAACCATCAAGGCGGAAGCGGTCACAGAGAAAGACAGAGCGGATCTTGTTTTCGGTCTGCAGCATGATGTGGATTATGTCGCGCTTTCTTTTGTGAGAACTTCGGAAGACATTTTCAAGCTCAAAGAAATTATCAGGCAGGCAGGCAAAGATACGCCGGTGATTGCGAAAATCGAAAAGCACGAGGCATTGGACAATATCGGCGAGATCATGGCCGCGTCAGACGGGATCATGGTGGCGCGGGGCGATCTGGGCGTGGAAATCCCGCTGGAACAGGTTCCCGGCATTCAGAAAATGTTAGTCAGACGCGCCAATTCCATGGGAAAGCCGGTGATTATCGCAACGCAGATGCTCCGTTCCATGGTCAATTCGCCCCGCCCCACACGGGCAGAGGCAACGGATGTGGCAAATGCGGTGCTTGACGGCGCGGATGCCGTGATGCTTTCCGAAGAAAGCGCGAGCGGAAATTATCCGGTGGAAGCGGTCCGATTTATGGTTCGGATTGCCGAGAACGCGGAGGAGAATTTTCCGCATGAGAAATACCTGCGGCTTTTGCCTGAAAAAGAAATTGCGGAATCCGTTGCCCACGCTTCGTGTATTCTGGCAGATCATTTGGACGCCAAAGCAATTGTCGCCACCACCCGTTCAGGCTTTACCGCGATGCAGATTTCACGCTTCAGACCCAAATCCGGGATTATCGCGCTGTCGCCGGAGAGTAAAACCATCCGCCAGTTGGCGCTGTACTGGGGCTGTTTTCCGAGTTTTGTCCCTGAGACCCGGAATACCGACGAGCGCATTGAGAAAGCTGCCGTATCCGCCATCGGCACCGGCAATGTTTCAGAGGGCGATCTGGTCGTCATCACCACCGGACATCCGGTATGGGCAGCGGGAACTACCAATATGCTGAGGGTCAAAAGGTTGTAGAATTGAGAATTGAGAATTGAGAAGTGGGCGGCGGATTTTCTGACCGTTCAATCGCTCAGGCAGGGAGAATTTTTATGAAAGCTTTTATCAGACGGCAGGAAGAAAATTTGGCGATGCGTTTGCTGCTATGGCAGTATCAGAGATTGAACTTACCGGTGCCGGCATCTTCGGATATGGAACGCCGGGCTGCCGAACTTGTCGAAGATGCCCATCGCATTGCCCGTGAAAGAGGCAAAAATGTCCTTGTCATTCTCAAAGAAATGGCTGCTGATATAAAAAAATAAGAGCGGCGGTGTTCGGCGGACACGCTTCGCTTTGTCCGCCATGCCTCCAAAATATTACTTTTAACGATAAAGGAATTTTCATGGACAGGCTTGATGCCATTTTTTCTCCCCAATCTGTCGCGGTGATCGGCGCATCCAACGCCCCCGGAAAGGTCGGACATGACATATTTGCCAATATTCTGAAAGGAAATTATCAGGGAACCCTGTTTCCCGTCAATCCGGGCGTAAAATCCGTCCTGAGCGTGAAAGCGTATCCCTCGGTCAGGGATATTCCGGATCCGCTGGACCTCGGCATCATCATTCTTGCGCCCCGCCTTGCGCTTCAAAGCGTTCAGGATGCTGTTGAAAAAGGCGTCAAGGGTATTGTGATTGTTTCCGCAGGATTTCGGGAAGTCGGGGGCGAGGGGCTTGAAATTGAAAATACGATTGTCTCAATATGCAGAGACGCAGGGGTGCGGCTTGTGGGACCCAACTGTCTCGGCGTCATCAATCCGCTTGATTCCGTAAGGCTTAACGCCAGTTTTTCCCGGCGGATGCCCAAAGCCGGCAATATCTCTTTTATTTCCCAGAGCGGCGCGCTCTGCACCTCGGTGCTGGATTTTGCCGCAGACAGAGATTTCGGTTTTTCCAAATTTATCTCCATCGGCAACAAAGCAGATGTGGATGAATTGGACATTCTGAATTATCTTCACAAAGATACGGATACAGAAGTGATTATGATTTATCTGGAAGAACTGCGCCGGGGACCGGAATTTATCGAAGCGGTCAAAGAAATCACTTCCGGGAGCAGACCCACGCCCATTCTTGCCATCAAATCCGGCAGAACCGGCGCGGGCGCAAAAGCAGCCGCTTCCCATACCGGCGCGCTGGCAGGCTCGGAAGCGGTCTATGATTCCATTTTTCAGCAGTCCGGCATTATCCGCGTGGATTCCATTGACGAACTGTTTGACTTTGCCAGCGCGTTCGCATACCGGAACAAAAGCTCGCTGGGAAAATTCCGGCGAAAGATTCCGGACGGCAACGCGGTCGCGATTGTCACCAACGCGGGCGGTCCCGGCATCGTGGCAACCGACATGACCGTATCTTCGGGTCTGAAACTTGCCAAATTTCATCCGGAAACTGTTGAAGCCCTCGCGAGTCATCTGCCTGCCACAGCCAATATTCACAATCCGGTGGATGTCATCGGCGACGCATCTTACGAGCGATATGAAAACGCGCTGGGCGCGGTGATTCGGGACGAAGGCGTTGACGGCGCGCTGGTCATTCTCACGCCCCAGTCCATGACGGATGCACTGGGAACGGCTGAGGCAATTGCCCGAATCGCCTCACGCACGCACAAGCCCATTCTTTGCTGTTTCATGGGCATTGTGGATGTTTCTTCGGGCGTGAAATATCTTCAGGAACACGGCATTCCGGTTTTCCGCTTTCCCGAAAACGCGGCAAAGGCTTTCGGCGCGCTTTACAAATATTCCCACTGGCTGAACCGCCAGCATCTTGCCCAGTTCAGCGTTTCCCATGACAGAGAAAGAGCCGCGCAGGTGATTAAAGACTGTCTCGCGCAGGGCAAAACCCATCTCGGCGAATTGGAAGGCAACGAACTTCTTGAATGCTACGGATTCAATGTTCTGCCGACCCGTTTTGCCAAAAGCGGCGATGAGGCGGCGGATATGGCGGAAGCCATCGGATTTCCGGTCGCAGTGAAAATCGTATCCCCGCAGATTATGCACAAAACCGATGCCGGCGGCGTGAAGCTGAATCTGAAAAACCGGGAAGAAGTCAAAGCCGCTTTTGACGCGATAGTTCAGGGCGCGAAAGACTACAAGCCGGATGCTGTTGTTGACGGTGTTCTGGTTCAGAAAATGGCGCCCCCGGGTGCGGAAGTCATTCTCGGCGTGAACCGCTATCCGATTTTCGGCCCCCTGCTCATGTTCGGTTTCGGCGGGATATTTGTCGAGGTGTTTCAGGATGTGGCGTTCCGGCTGGCGCCCATCGGCAGAAACGAAGCCCGGCGCATGATTCGGAGTATCAAAGGCTACCGGATGTTCACGGGCTTCAGAGGCAAACCCGTAGCAGATACGGAAGCAATTGAAAAGCTTGTGTCAGGTCTTTCCGATATGGTGATGAATCACCCGGAAATCAGCGAAATGGACATCAATCCGCTGTTAGTTCACGAAAAAGGAAAAGGCGCAACCGTGGCGGACTGCCGGATGATTCTCACGGGGAAAGTCTGAACCGGGATTGGCAGGATTGAAATCCGGAGTGCTGAAATGAAATTTTAGCAATTCAGCACAGTGCTAAAATTCGCTCCGCTCATTTCAGCACTCCGGACCCGGGTCCGGAGTGAGTGCTGAAATGAAATTTTGGCACAGTAAAAAAAAACGGTTCGCTTATTTGTTGGCGGTGCAGAAGAGGTGACGATATCTGTTCCTGTCATTCTGAAATACTTTCAATAGCGATTTGATATGAGACGAAGCCCTGAGCGGGGCGATCTTTTCGGGTTCCGAGTTTTCGTGTCCTTCGTGGAAAAAAAACTTATGCGCTTACAGAAATTTCTTTCAAACGCGGGTTTCTGCTCCCGCAGACGCGGCGAGGAATATATCAAAGCCGGAGAGGTCCGGGTGAACGGGATTGTTGTCGCCGAACTCGGCACAAAAATTGATCCTGAAAAAGACCGGGTGGAAGTGCGGGGCAAGCCTGTCGTCGCAGAAAACAAACTGATTTACATCGCTCTGAACAAGCCCGAAGGCTATGTGACAAGCTGCGATCATCCGGGCGAAAAGATTGTGCTGGAACTGATCGGCATTGCAAAACGGGTGTATCCGGTCGGCAGGTTGGACAAAGATTCCACCGGACTTCTGCTGCTGACCAATGACGGCAGGATTCATCACAGGCTTTCGCATCCTTCTTTTGACCATGAAAAAGAATACGAAGTCACCGTGAAAGAAGCGATTCCCGACGGCGCGCTCCGGCATCTTGAAAAGGGCGTTCCCATGATGGGGACCAAAACACGGGCTGCGAAAATCACAAGGATTTCCCCGAAAATGTTCCGGATGGTGCTGAAAGAGGGGAAAAACCGCCAGATACGGCGCATGGTCAGAAAAATAGGAAATGAGGTGGCTGAACTCAGGCGGATCAGAGTTTCAAATATCCGGCTCGGGAAGCTTCCCCAAGGCAGTTGGCGTTATCTGACGGAAAAAGAGAGAAATGAGCTTCTGGAGGGGATGGGCTTGGATATTTGAAATTGAAAAAAAGGGCAGTGATGCAGAAGAGATAATGAAGCCTGTCCCTGTCATTCTGAATGCAGTGAAGAATTTCAGATTCCTCACTTCGTTCGGAATGACAAGTCCCCGAAATGTCATTTCGAGCGGTCTCTCCTGTCATTTCGAGCGGTCTCTCCTGTCATTTCGAGCGGTCTCTCCTGTCATTTCGA
>DZCT01000481.1 GCA_022736535.1 Desulfatirhabdium butyrativorans
TGAGCCGCACAAAATCCCCATCACCATTCTTTCCCGGTGTCAGCGACACGATCTCAGACGAATCAGCATCGAATCTGTTTCAAAGCATCTGGCATGGCTCTGCCAGCAGGAGCATATTGAAATTGCAGAAGAAAGCCTGAATCTCATTGCCCGTGAATCCGGCGGCAGCATGAGGGACGCGCTGAGTTTGCTGGATCAGGTCATCACCTGCGCGGAAGGCGCAATTACGCACGAACAGATATTGGACATTCTCGGCATCATTGACCGGGCAATACTGTTTGATATTTCATCGGCGATTTTCAAAGGCGAAGTCTCGAAAATTCTTGATATTCTCACCGAAATTTACGATCACGGGCATAATCTCAAAGAACTCTATTCAGACCTCATCGAGCATTTCAGAAATCTGTTGGTTGTCAAAATGGGCAAAAAAGTCAACAAATTGGTGGATGTTCCGGCACATGAAACCGCATTGATGGCGGAGCAGATCAGAAGCGTTTCCGAAATTTATCTGACCCGGGTGCTGGATATTTTATTCAAAGAAGAATCTGCGGTTCAGTTTTCGTCACAGCCCAAACTCGCGCTCGAAATGGTCTTCATTCGGATGTTTCAGTCAAAACCGGTTCTGCCCATTGACGTGCTGATTGAAAAAATAGACAGTCTGAAAAAAGGCGTTTACGAGCCTTCGCCGAATGCTGCGGAAATACGGGATGCGGAAAACGGGTGGAATACGCCGGAACGCAGGGAAACGCCGAAGCCTGCCCGCATTTCCCATGACGATGCTGAAATAAAGTCAACTCCTTATATGCCGCCGGAACCGATAACGCCTCCGCTTCCGTCTGCACAGGCACATGCGCCTGCTTTCAATCCCGATGATTCGCTCGATGAAATATGGGCAAAACTGCTGAATGCCATTTCCAAAGCATCTCCCTCGCTGGGCGCAATTCTGCCGAAATGCAGTTTGAGCGCAGTCAGCGGAGAGAAATTGGAGATTGAAGTCAGCGGGAACGGCTTTTTTGTGGAAAGAATCAATAAAAATGAGAGTCTTATCAGAAAAGTCTGTGATGCTTTTTTCGGCAAAAAAATGGAGCTTGTCATCAAAGCCAAAACAAATCCGCAGGCGCAGGAGGACTTTCGGGAAAAAAAAAGCCGTGAGGAAACATTGAAAGATGAGGCGGTAAAAAATCCGCTGGTAACGGCGGCGTTGGAAATTTTCGGGGGCAGGGTTGTGAATGTGAAGGTTTTGTGATGGCAGATGAGTTTCTCGTAGAGACGCACTGCCGTGCGTCTCTACATATTTTCGGAATGACAGAAAAACACATTTTATGCCGGATATAAAAAGGAGATTGAGCATGTTTGAAAAACACAGTGAAACCGGATATAAGCTTGCTATTCAGGGCATCAGACAGAAAACGCTGGTCTTCGGGGAAAAAACCTTAATGACCGAATTTTTGCTGGAAAAAGGCTGTCTGCTGCCGCAGCATTCTCATCCCCATGAACAGACAGGCTATCTTGTCAGCGGCAGAATCCGCCTTTCAATCGGCTCGGAAGAACATGAGGTGATGCCCGGCGATAGCTGGTGTATTCCCGGCGGCGTCAGGCACGGTGCGGAAATCCTTGAAGATTCAGTGGCAATTGAAGTGTTTTCCCCTGTGAGAGAGGATTATCTGCCGAAGAAAACTCTGTGAAAAGACAGCAGAGGCAGACAAATCCGGCTGTCATGTCCTAATTATTTTAATAAGAAATGTTGCGATATTAGGGATATTGAGAAAATGAGGACCGTGGAATTCCGAAACTTGCTGGATGAAAAGAACGCCTTGCGTGTAAATTTTGAATTGGATCAGGGAAGTGTGATCAAATTTGTTGCACAGCTTGAATGCTGCTTTGATGATAAATTTGTTCCTGTCGTCCGATATGACACCGCTCACAACTTTGCACACTGTGACAGGCTTCATCCTTATGAACCGGCTCAGAAAATCAGAATATCCGCACAGAACTTTAATGAAGCCCTCACTTTTGCCATACAGGACCTGACAGACAATTGGAAAAGCTATCGAAGGAGGTATGAAAGATGGATAGACGGAATATGAGACCCATGACTCCGGACAATGCCGTTGAGCGGAATATCCGCCTGACGGGAGAAGTCATGCGCTATCTGGCTCAAAATCATAATATATTCAGATTATTGCCGCAAAACTTTGAACTGGTGATTTTGCCTGACGATGATCCTGAAATGCGCTCATACAATCTGGAGTTGTTGGCGCAATACAGCAGAGACGACAAGCCCGTGGTTTTTGCGAGGACAAAGTCTGTCCGGAGAGATATTTCTGATGCGATTTCCGTGTATGCGCCCATAGCGGTGTGATGCCTGAATGCAAAAAAGGGACTGAGATTCCGAACCGCAGAAGCATCTGCACGGATTATCAGCATATCATCCATACAGATAGAGACAGAAATGAAAAATCAATATGTTGCAGACGCCTCTGACCAATCTTCATACCAATTCGCTTTCAAAAAACGGTTTTTTCCGTACCTGTTTTCAGCCGGGCGATTTTCAGGCGGTTTAAACTGTTTAAGCGATTTGAATCTGTTTTCAGCCGGGGCGCTTTACGGTCTGAAAAGACCGATTTTTGAAAGCGAATCGGTATGATTTCAAACGACAAGCATTTCAGCAAAATTTTGTCAGGAGTCCTGACAATTCCTGTTTATCTTTTATTTTATTTGACAATTTGACAATTTTCCATAAGAATATACATCAAACAGATTGAAAGCCGGATGCTTTTGTTTTGAATTTTATTCAGTTGCAGGAGGTATGTTATGATGAAAGGTCCCATGGGAAACATGATGAAGCAGGCGCAGAAACTTCAGGCGAAAATGCTGAAACTTCAGGAAGAATTGGGTGAAAGAACAATCGAATCTGCATCCGGGGGCGGCATGGTCAAAGCGGTCGCAAACGGAAAACAGCAGATCGTGTCCATTCGGATTGAAAAAGAAGTGGTTGACCCGGAAGATGTTGAAATGCTTCAGGATTTAATTCTTGCCGCCGTAAATGACGCGTTGACAAAAGCGCAGGAAATGGTTTCGGAAGAAATGGGCAAACTGACCGGCGGAATGGGTATTCCGGGACTGATGTGAAATTGAGAATTGAGAAGTGAGAAATAAATGAGCCATTATCCGGCATCGGTATCAGAGTTGATCAGACAGCTTTCCAAGCTTCCGGGAATCGGCGGAAAGACAGCGGAGCGGCTTGCCATGCACATTCTCCGTGCGCCTTGAAAAGAAGCAGAGCAGCTTGCCCGCAGCATATTGGAACTTAAAGAAAAAACAAGGCTTTGTTCTCTGTGTTTTTCCCTGAGCGACACGGATATTTGCAGTATTTGTAGCGATCCGGCAAGAGATGCCGGACTGCTCTGTGTGGTGGAGCAGCCCGCCGAAATGGCGGCAATCGAAAAATCAGGTTCTTTTAAGGGCTTGTATCATATTCTTCAGGGCGCACTGTCTCCGATGGACGGCGTGGGGCCGGACAGCATCAGAATAAAAGAACTGCTGGAGAGAGTCAAATCCGGGCAGATTAAAGAGATTGTCCTTGCCACCAACACGACTGTGGAAGGAGAGACAACCGCTTCCTATATTGCCGAATGTCTTCAGAATTATCCGGTCAAGGGGACCC
>DZCT01000057.1 GCA_022736535.1 Desulfatirhabdium butyrativorans
CGGGGTTCGCAGGCTCACCCCGACCTACATTTTTCTCTTAACTTAACGGCATTGAGGCTCCGCGTACAGACGTAAAGCGGGTTTCAAACCCGCTCTACGCTCCCAAGTTCTGTGTGGAAACGAGAATTGCATCTGAGTAATTTATAAAACTTTCAAATCGTTTGAAAAATGGAGCTGCCATGCAAATGAATTTTAACGCCATAGACTGGGAACAGATTTGGCGTCAGGCAAAATCGGAGAGTTCTTTTCGCGGGAGCAATACAGACTTCTGGGATCGCCGTGCGCCTTGTTTTTCCAGAGCTGCCGCTAAGAATGATTACTCCGAACAGTTCATCGGAATCATCAGCCCGCAGCCCCATTGGACTGTGCTTGACGTGGGATGCGGCGCGGGTACGCTGGCAATTCCGATGGCATCGAGCGTCAGCACTGTCACGGCAATGGATTTCTCAGATGCCATGCTGGACCTGCTTCAGAAACAGTGCAACGAGAAAGATATTGCAAATATCCGCATCGTGAAAGGCGCGTGGGAAGATGACTGGCATGAACTCGGCATTGAAATTCATGATCTTGTGATTGCGTCCCGCTCTTTTGTTATGAAAGATATTCGGAACGCTGTATTAAAACTGAACGCGTTTGCAAGAGAGCGTGTGTGTATTTCGGCTTTTGTGGACAGCGGACCCTTTGACCGTGAACTGCTTAAATTCATCGGCAGAGATTTTAAGCCGGGTCAGGATTACATTTATCTTTATAATTTTCTCCGTCAGACCGGACATTATGTGAATGTCCGTTTCACAGTTCATAAACAGCACAAAACCTATGCGGATCATCAGGAAGCTGCTGACGCCGTTCGGTGGATGCTTGATGCCACAACTCCCGAAGAAACAGAGAAACTGCTGCTTTATCTTGAGAGCAAACTGATTCGGAAAAACGGCGGATGGCAGATGCCCTGTCCTCACATTGTACGGTGGGCAGTCATGTGGTGGGAAAAGGAATAAAAATATGCTGAAAAAATTGACGTTTCAAACAATATATGAGTTACACACTCGGTCTCGTTCCCACGCTCCGCGTGGGAATGCAGCCCGGACGCTCCGCGTCCCTGTTCCGGAGTGCAAAAATTGCATTTTTGCAAAAATACAATTTTTGCACTCCGGGCGTTCCCAAGCTCCGAGCGGGAACGAGAAAAAATTGACGTTTCAAACAATATTGCTTTTGCTTCTGCTGAATATTCTTTCTGCGCCTTCCGTTCACGCGAGAATGGTAACGGATATGGCGGGACGCACGATAAATGTCTCTGATACCATTACGAAAGTTTATGCAGCTTCTCCGCCTGCCACCTGTATGCTTTATGTTGTGGCACCCTCTCTGCTGGCGGGCATTAACTATCCTTTCAATGAAACAGAACTGGCGTATTTAGACCCGAAAATAGCTTCTTTGCCTGTTATCGGAGGCTGGTTCGGACAGGGGATGTCGCCGAATCTGGAGACTCTTCTGCGGATAAAGCCCGATGTGATGATTGTCTGGAAGCGGAAAGATTCGGCAGCAAATGAAAAAATCGAGCAGACGGTAAAACCGCTTAATATTCCTGTTTATTATATCAGAGCAGACCGGCTTGAGGATTACGCCGAGGCTTTTATCTCTCTGGGCAATCTGCTCGGCAAAGAAAAAAAATGCGGCGAATTTGCAGATTATGCAAAAAAGAGCCTTGCAGAAATAAACAAAATCGTCTCGGCGATTCCCGAAAATCAGAAACCGGCTGTCTATTATGCCGAGGGCGTTGACGGGCTGAGAACTGAATGTCATCGCTCGGTTCATGCCGAGCTTGTTCCTTTATCCGGTGGCAGAAATGTTTATCATTGTATGTCCGAAGACGGATTCGGCATGGAAAAAGTATCGTTGGAACAGGTTGTTCTTTATAATCCGGATGTGATACTGGTTCAGGAGCAGACCTTTTTCGACAAAGTAATGACAGACCCGAGATGGCAGAACATCAAAGCGGTAAAAGAAAAAAAAGTCTTTCGCATTCCGAAAGTGCCTTTCAACTGGTTTGACCGGCCCCCGTCTTTTATGCGGCTGCTGGGTATCAGATGGCTCACGCATCTTCTCCATCCTGATCTTTACCCGGCGGATATGGTTGCAGAAACACAGAAATTCTGCAAACTTTTTTTTAACACCGATCCGGATGAAAATGCTGCCCGGCGGATTCTGGGCTTATGAGTCGAAAAATTCTGATATTGCTGCTGCTGACAATGCTTTTTCTCACAGTGCTGATTTCGCTGATGCTCGGCAGATATCCTGTTACAATCAGGGAAATGACGGATTTGATCTTGCATGAACTCTTTGACCGGCATTCGGCGCAGAACGAACAATTACAAGTTGTCAGAAACGTTGTTGTCAACATCCGAATGCCGCGTATCGTAACCGCAATGCTGGTGGGGGCTTCGCTTTCGGTTTCGGGAGCGGCGTATCAGTCTATGTTTATCAATCCGCTGGTTTCTCCGGGAATGTTGGGGGTGCTTTCCGGCGCATCATTCGGCGCGGCGCTGGGCATGATATTATCCGCCGGCTGGCTGACAGTTCAGATATGTGCATTCGGTTTCGGGGTTCTGGCGGTGCTGATTGCTGTGGGCATTGCCAAGCTTTACAAAGGAGACAAACTTCTGATGCTGATTCTCGGCGGCGTTATCAGCAGTTCTCTGTTTACGTCGCTGCTTTCTGTGATCAAATATACGGCTGATCCCTACAATCAGCTTCCGGCAATCATTTATTGGCTTCATGGGCTGCTTCTCCATGTCAGACAGCACAACGATCCTGTTCATATCCTTCCCGATGGCCGCAGGCATTATCGTCATAATGATTCTCTCGGATTATCTCAACATTCTGAGCATGGGAGATGAGGAAGCCCGCGCCTTGGGAATCAATGCGGCAGCAATCCGCTTCACGCTGATTGTTTTTGCCACGCTTATCAGCGGGCTGACGGTGGTTGTCGGCGGCATTATCGGCTGGGTCGGATTAGTGATTCCGCATATTTCCCGCATCATCGCAGGCCCGGATAACCGAATACTCCTGCCCGTAACAGCGATTCTCGGGGCTGCTTATCTTCTCGTGGCAGATGATATTGCCCGTTTGCTGTTCAGCGTTGAAATTCCCATCGGAATTGTCACCTCGCTTGTGGGCATACCGTTTTTTGCACTGGTTTTAAAAAAAGCCGGAAAAGGATGGAACTGATAATAATTGATGAAACTTATAGAAGCTGAAAATGTGACTTTCGCTTATTTCGGAAAAACGGTGTTGGAGAATATCTCCATGTCAGTCGGCAAAGGCGAAATTGTTTCCCTGCTAGGTCCCAACGGAAGCGGCAAGACAACGCTACTCAAAGTGCTTCTGGGAATATATCTGCCCCGAAAGGGAAGGGTTCTGCTTGAAGGCTTGCCGATCAGAACCCTGAAGCCGAAAGAAATCGCGGCAAAAATCGCTTATGTTCCGCAGGTTCATCGGCTCGCATTTGCCTACACGGTTCTGGATATCGTGCTGATGGGCCGCACGCCGCACAAGCCTTTTTTTTCCCGTTATACGAAAGAAGACAGGGAAATTTCCCTCTATGTTATGGAAAAGCTTTCCATTTTTCATCTCAAAGACAGGTCTTATACGAGAATCAGCGGCGGGGAACGCCAACTGACGCTGATTGCCAGATCATTGGCTCAGGGCGCAAACATTCTGATGATGGATGAACCTGAAAGCGGTCTTGATTACGGAAATCAGATCCGGCTGCTTGAGCGGATCACAGAACTTGCGGAAGAGGGATATACGTTTATACAGTCAACACATTTTCCGGATCATGCCCTTTGGACCGCAAGCCGTGTTCTGATGCTCAGGGAGGGAAAAATTGCGGCTGACGGAAAGCCTTATGACGTGATCAACGAAGATACGATTTCAGAGCTGTATAACATATCTGTGAATGTGCTGCCGTTTAACGAGCATCTGAAAGTCTGCATTCCCGCTGCGCTCGGACGGTAGGACGGGGACTGTCTATCTTATACCGAATCGCTGTTGAAAAAAAATATTTCCCACAGAGATCACAGAGTTTTAAAAACCCACGGAGATCACAGAGTTTTTTTAAAATTCTGTGTCCTCTGTGGGTTTTTTTTTCTCTGTGTCCTCTGTGGGAAAAAAGCTTAAAAAAATATTTCCCACAGAGATCACAGAATTTTAAAAACCCACAGAGATCACAGAGTTTTAAAAACCCACGAAGATCACAGAGTTTTTTAAAAATTCTGTGTCCTCTGCGGGTTTTTTTTTCTCTGTGATCTCTGTGCAGATAATTTTAACAGGGATGCACAGGATAACTGCCTTAAATCCTGAATACCCTGTGTATCCCTGTTAAAAAAGAAACCCGGTTTCTGAAACCTGCGATATATCGGTGTTCCTGTATTTTTCAATAATTTAAAACCGAGTCCTCGTAAAAGCAACTTTTTTTATATATAGTGATCCAATTTCAGTTTTTTACGGCATATTTTCTGCATGTGCGCCGTATTCCGTTTTCGGATATCTGTCTGTGTCCGTCTGTGTGCGTCTGGGGCAAAAAACCAAAATCGGATCAGTATATTAAGAAAAAAATTGACAGGATACCTTTAGACATTGACACACAGGCATCTTTGCCCTACACTCGTTTATCACTTTTACAGTTGCGCCGATAAGGAGATAAGGATTAAAAAAAATATGAATCATCAGGAAACATCTCGCATTGACCGGATCACCGAGGCGGTTCACCATCTGTTGAGAGGCAAAATCCCTGGTCCGATTCCCTGTGAAGATGATCCCTGCGATGAGATCAGACAGCTTTCGGAAAAAATAAATGAACTGCGGGATAATTTCAAAGAAATCAAATCTTTTATCGTGCCGCTGTCTGAGGGAAATCTCAAAGTCGAACCGCCGCCCAAACGCAATATTCTGGCTTCGCCTTTCAAACAACTGTACGCAAGTCTGTCCCATCTGACATGGCAGACCCAGCAGATCGCCAAAGGAGATTTCAATCAGCAGGTTGATTTCATGGGAGATTTTTCCCAAGCTTTCAACTCGATGGTGGAGTCTCTGAAAGAAGCCCGGTCCCAGCTTGTCTCCGAAATGGAACAGTTCAAACGGCTGGCGGAAGTGAAAAATCATTATCTCAATGTCATGGCGCATGATATTCGGACCCCCATCGGCGCGGTTCTCGGTTTTGCCGATATTCTTTTGGACGGAAATCTGAGCGAAGAAGCCGGAAAACACGTTCAGGTCATCAAACGCAACTGCGAATCCCTGCTCGGTCTGATTAACAACATTCTTGACATGGCAAAGCTTGAAAAAGGCAAGATGGAACTGGCGTCTGTGCCTTTTTCCCTCCGCACGCTGGGCGAGGACATCGCGGCGATGATTCAGCCCAAATTGCAGCCCGGCGTCTCCTTTGTTTTTGATGCGGATGAAGAAATACCCGAAAAGCTGATGGGCGATTCCTTTCGTTTGCAGCAGATTCTGGTGAATTTGGTGGGAAACGCTGCCAAATTTACAGATAAGGGAGATGTGCGGCTGACGGTACGCATTCAGGAGCGGGAATCAGACTGTTTCAAACTGCGCTTTTATGTGAGAGACACGGGCATCGGCATTCCCCAAAACAAATTGGAAAAAATTTTTGCGCCTTTTTCTCAGGCAGACGCGGACACCGCCGCCCGTTTCGGCGGCACCGGGCTGGGGCTTGCCATTGCTCATGAATTGGTTTCGCTCATGGGAGATAAATTGCAGGTAAAGAGTACGGCGGGCAAAGGAACGACATTTTATTTTTCTCTTTCCCTGCGAATCGCTGAGAAATCCGAGACGGAAAAAAGTATTCCGGTGGGTCCTTTTTCAGACAGATGCAATATTCTTGTTGTGGATGACGATCCGCAGGCATTAAAAATCATCGAAAGCATTCTGAAAAAATACCGTGTGCGTTTTATGCTCTGTCAGGACAGCACCAAGGCTTATGATCTGCTGATTGCCGCATATAAAGAAAAAAATCCTTTTACGCTGGCGTGGATTGACATTGACATGCCCAAGCTCAACGGACTTCAACTCTCTGAAAAAATCCGGCAGGACCGGCGTTTAAAGAAAGTCCGTCTGATTGCGTGCAGTTCATACACGGCAAAAATCAGCGAGGCGGACAGGCCTTCCCATTTCAGTTTTGTGGCGACAAAGCCGGTCTCGCCCCAAGCCTTGCAGCGAATCCTTGAGGAAGCGGCTTCCGCCGATTCCGAGACAGAAGATACTGCCTGCGATCTCTTCGGAATCAGACTGCTCATTGTGGATGACAATGTGCTGAACCGTTTTATCATCACAAACATGATGGAAAGGCTGAATATTGCGGTGACAGAAGCGGAAACCGGGCTGGAAGGCGTGAACAAAGTTTCCGAAGGGGGATTTGACGTGGTTCTCATGGACAAAATGATGCCGGTCATGAACGGGCTTGAGGCGGTCCGCCGCATCCGTGAAATTTATGATAAAAATACGCTTCCCATTCTGGCATTTACTGCCGATGATTCCGCGGAAGACAGGGAAAGTTTTCTCTCCGCAGGCGTCAACGGATTTGTTCCCAAACCCATCGGTTATGAGAAGATAGTGGATACATTGTGTGAAGTCGTCAACACGAAAGCACGAAAATCGGAACACGAAAATATGAAAGATACGAAAATATGAAAGCAGCAAAATTTCAAAAACAGGGCAGCGATGCAAAAGCAGTGATTCTGAAATGTTATGCCAATTCACTGTCAGAAATTGACAGGGATGAACAGGACTGACAGGATAACTGTTCTGAAATCCTGTACATCCTGTAAAATTCTGTAAATCCCTGTTAAAATTATCCGGCTTCCGCATCCCTGCACGAAAATCAAATCATTCATTCCTCAGCAAGCAATTCAATCTGAAAAAAAATGTCATACCGAATCGCCGGCTAAAACGCCCCGGCTAAAAACAGACACAGAAAACGCTGTTTTTTGAAAGCGAATTGGTATTATCATACCAAATCTCTATTGAAAGTATTCTCCCATTTTGTTTCCCGCAGAGTTTTTTCCCACAGAGGACACAGAGAATTTTTTTAAAAACCCTCTGTGATCTCTGTGGTCTTTTCCTCTCTGTGTCCTCTGTGGGAAACCCCTCCGGGGAAAAAATATCACATAAAGTCAGAAAAGATTCGGTATCAGACTTCAGATGAGAAATTAACAAAGCTTCATCAAAGTTTTTTTCATGTCAGCTTGACAATCATAAAATATGAGGCTATCTTTATCAGTAATACTTCTTAATAAGAATTTTATGATAATTTTTATTAATTCCTAAAAAACAAAAACCTGTCCGTGAAGGGAGGCAACAAGAAGAAAATGGAAGATAAAAAAACTGAAAAAACGGTCGAAAAGAAGGAGACCAAAGCGGTAAATCTGAAAGATATTACCATCTGTGAGGCAACCGCGCAAATGCTCCAAAAAGCGAAAAGAGACGGCGTTGAAACGGCTTTTGACCGCGCCTTGAGCATGAAAGCCTGCCCTATCGGGGCAGATTCCGCGTGCTGCAAGCATTGCGCCATGGGTCCCTGCCGTCTGAATCCCAAAAATCCTTATGAAAAGGTGGGCGTCTGCGGCGCGACCATTGATACAATCATGGCTCGGAATTTTGCCCGTATGGTGGCTTCAGGCTCTGCCGCGCATACCGATCACGGAATGAGTATGCTTGATCTTTTCCGTGAAGTGGTGAACGGTCATATCCATGATTACAAAATCAAGGATACTCAGAAACTGGAAGAAGTTGCCGCTTCCATCGGCATCGAGGTGGAAGGTCGTAGCGTCAAAGACATTGCAACTGATCTTTACAAGGAGTTGGAGCGCACTTATACGCAGGTGGAAGGCGAAATTCCTTTTGCCAAGCGCGTACCGGCAAAAACGCTTGAAACATGGCGGAAACACGGCATTGTTCCCAGAGGCTCGATGCGGGAAATCATGGAACTCATGCACCGGACCCACATGGGCGTGGATCAGCATTACGAGAATATCACCAAACAGTGCAGCCGCACCGCATTGGCGGACGGATGGGGCGGCTCCATGGTTGCCACGGAAATCTCGGATATTCTCTTTGGAACACCCACGCCGGTGAGCGTTGAGGTGAACATGGGCGTGCTAAAGGAAGACCATGTGAATATCATCATTCACGGGCATGAACCGAATCTGTTTGAATCCATGCTGGTATCGGTGAATGAGCCGACGCTCATCAAAGCCGCGAAAGCCGCGGGCGCAAAAGGCATCAATCTTGTCGGCATGTGCTGCTCCGGAGCGGAAATGATGTCCCGTCACGGCGTGCCTCATGCCGGAAATTTCATGTCAACCGAGGCGGTTCTCGTGACCGGCGCGGTGGATGCGATGTGCGTGGATGTTCAGTGCATCAAGCAGGGATTGGTAAAAGTTGCGGACTGTTACGGAACGCCGCTTTTTACCACCAATCCGAGATGTCATATCGAAGGCGCGACGCATGTTGAGTTCAACGAACACAAGCCCGGCGAATGCACGGATGAAATGGTGATTCGGGCGATCACACGGTTTAAGAACCGTACCGCGGCCGTGGAAATCCCGAATATCAGAAACATCGGCATTCACGGTTTTTCGCATGAGTATATCAATTATATGCTCGGCGGGACCTTCAGAGGCTCTTACACGCCCCTGAACGATAACATCATCAACGGCAGGATTCGGGGCGTTGCCGGTGTGGTCGGCTGTACCAATCCGAGAGTGAAGCATGACTGGGTGCATACGGAATTAGTGAAAGAACTCATCAAGAATGACGTGCTGGTGCTTCAGACCGGATGCTCGCAGATCACGCTTGCCAAAGCCGGCATGATGACGCCGGAAGCCGCTCATATAGCAGGTCCCGGTCTGCGGGAAGTCTGCGAGACCGTCGGAATGCCGCCGGTGCTGGGAATGGGGTCCTGCGTTGACAACAGCCGGATTCTGGTGGCAGCGTCTGAGATGGTCAGAGTGGGCGGGCTGGGCAACAGCATTGCCGACCTGCCGGTTGCCGGCGCCGCGCCCGAATGGATGAGCGAAAAAGCCATCAGCATCGGACATTACTTTGTCGCTTCGGGCGTTTATACCGTCTTCGGCGTGACCTTTCCGGTCATCAAAGAGACAAAGTTCCACAAACTGCTGTTTGAAGAACTGGAATCGCAGGGTCTCGGCAAATGGGGATTTTCGCCTGATCCTTATGAAATGGCTCGGATGATGATTGCCCATATTGACAAGAAAAGAAAGCAGCTCGGCATAGACAAAGCAAGAGAGCGGACCCTTGTGGATATGGCAGATCGCCGGGCAATGGATGTTGCGTAAGTCATTTCTGAACGTGTGATACTGAATCGTTGTCAAAAATTAACAGGGATATGCAGGATATGCAGGACAATCCTGTACATCCTCTGCACATCCCTGTTAAAAAACAGTGCAGATTCAAAAGAGATTCGGTGTGAACGGCATCAAAACAGAACAGGCGGGTCCATCCCCACAGACCCGCCTGTCTGTCCGTACTCAAAACTCAAAAGGAGTGAAGTTGAAGAAAAATAATTGGTGGTGGTGTAGAAGAGGTGATTGCAGGGTGTCATTCTGAGCGGAGCGAAGAATCTCATTTTTTATAATACGCTGTTATAATAAGAGATTCTTCACTTCAGGGCTTCGGTTCAGAATGACAGGGACAGAGTTTGTCACCTATTCTACACCACTGCCAAATAATTATGCCTTCGGTTTTCCCATTGCTTCCGCGAACATTTCCATGCTCCATGTTTTGCACTGGGCAATGTTCTGACGGAACTTGAGGAAATTGATGGTATCCTGTCCCGTGATTTTCTTGGTGTTGAATGCGCCGAAGCCCAGGAATGCCTCGCCGCCCATGTTGGCTGCTAACCAGTGACGGTTGTAGTTCTTGGAGTAATCCCAGAAGAATTTCTTCTTTGCGCGCACGCTGTCAATGGACTTGATCAGACATCCGGGGAACAGATTGGCAAATGTCCATACGATGCTGTCAACTTCTTTGTCCAAGAGTTCAAAATCCGCATTTGCCTGATGCTGTTTGATGAAAGCCTGAGCCTGTTTCAGTTCATCGCCTTTTTTGTATTCGCCGTAAACGATTTCGCCGTTTTCGACATACTTGTCGGTGATGATCGCCGGGTTTCTCACCCATTTTCCGTCCACTTTCAGAACCGGCACGCACTTGCTGATGAGGTTTTTCGCCTTCATTTTATAGGCAGACCACATTTCGCAGGAAACGCAGTTCCACATGGCGTCTTCCATGTTGAGGAACCAGGGAAGGAAGTCGGAAGAACCGCCGTCGGGTGCGGAGCCGTGTTTGGGACCTGCCTGACCGTAAATCGCCAAGTCGGAAGAAATGGCAAGGTCGCAAGCCATTCCGATTTCCTGTCCGCCCGCCACTCTCATGCCGTTGACCCTGCAGACCACCGGTTTTTTACAGGCAAGAATCGCATCCACCATGTGGTTGAACAGTTCCATGTACTGACCGTATTCATCGCATCTCAGGCTGTAAAACTCGCTGTATTCTTTGGTATTGCCGCCGGTGCAGAAAGAATAGGGTCCGGTTCCTGTGAAAACAGTCGCCACAACGCTTCTGTCCAAAGAAGAGTTTTCAAAACCGGCGATAACGCCTTTCACCATCTCGGTGGTGTAGGAGTTGTACTGATTGGGATTGTTCAGGCGAATCCATGCCACATAAAGTCCGTCAACTTTTTCCCCGGTTTTGGGATTGGTCAGGGGCTTTTTTTCATACACAACACAAGGCGCTTCTGTTCCCCAATGAACATTGGTATGCAGAAGGTGATCTTTCAGTCCGTCTTCTCTGGGCATCCACTCTAAAGCCATTGTAATGTTTCCTCCTAAATTTTAAATTGTTTATTTTTTACTTTCTTAAAAAAAACTGTTGTTATCGTTCTCATGCGTTGCGTCCTCCTGTAAAACGGGTTTTAAACCCGTTCTACGAGGCGCATGGGAACGAGAAAAAATCAGATCAATCAGAAATCAGGGGTCAGAACAATCCGTCTGGAGGGAGATGTTCTGTGCGCTTCGTCAAAAGTCGCAGCGATGGTACTCATGGGGCGCGTCTCAACAAATGCCTCAATATTGATTTTCTTGGAAAGTACCATATCCAGCACAATCGGATAATACTCAGGGAGACATCCCCAAGTTCCGATAATCTCCGCATCAAAAGCCATGAGCCTGCCGATGGCATATTCTGTTTTGGCAAGACCGAATCCCACAACAATCAGCTTTCCGGTAAAACTGAGCAGCGTCAGCGCGAGTTCCTGACCGGGTTTTGCGCCCGTGACTTCAAAAATCTTCCAGCCTGTGCCGGGAAGGTCTTTTGATTTGCAAAGCGCTCTGAATTCTTTGGAAACTGCGCCAGCGTCTTTGCCTGTGGAATTGATGACAAAATCCGCGCCGAATTTCAAGGCTCTGTCCAATTTTTCCTGATTCCGGGCAATGCCGATAACGGTCTTTGCGCCCAGGGCTTTTGCGGTCTGTCCCATGTACTGACCCACGCCGCCGGTGATGCCGATGACGATCACATTATCGCCGGGCTGCAAATCGGCTCTTTTGGCTGCCTGATAAGGCGTGGTCGCCGCATCCGCCACAACCGCCAAATGCGCCAGCGGCACATTGCCCCGATTTTTCACTTCGCAGAGATCAATGCTCGGCACCGGAATGTGGCTTGAAAAACCGCCGTACATGGCAAGGCTGTTGCCCGGCATTTTCTGGGCAAGACATCTGTTGCCGCGTCCGGTTTTGCAGAGAATACACTGACGGCAGGGCATGACTGCGGGAATAATCACTTCTTTTCCCATCCATGCCGCATCGCCGGCAACAACGGTTCCGGCGATTTCATGTCCCAATGCGAGCGGGGGTTTGGAGACGGTCGGCACGCCGTCATAGAAATAGCCCAAATCGGTGTGGCATACGCCGCAGCCTGCAACTTCAACCAATACTTCGCCTGCTTTCAGTTCAGGTACGGGCAATTCTTTTTTTTCGAGTTTTCCCGGAATGACTTCGCCGGTTTCTTTGTTTTTTGAGGTCGGCTGAACCATCTGCCACGTCATGATTTTGTTCGGTACTGCTGCCATGCTGATTCTCCTTGCTTAGATAAAATATAATTTAAAAAAATAATAAGATGTGATTGAAATTGAAGATGATATATAAAATTCGGAAACGGACGCCGGAAACACTGCGCTATCCTCAAAAATCCGTATAAATCTGTGCATTATTCTTTACAAGCTTCAGGCAAACTGCTATATGTTTTTTCCAAAATTACATTGTAGCTACAATGTAACCAAAAAGAAGAGGCTTGTCAACATTTTTTCAAAAGAATGACATGAAAAAGTGAATATGCTGAAAACAATGATTTTTTTAGCCACGAATTTACACAAATTATGAACCGCGAAAAGCACGAATATAACAACGAATATTCATTAGGAGTTACGCAGTTTGTCTCGTTCCCACGCTCCGCGTGGGAATGCAGCTCGGACGCTCCGCGTCCGTACCCGGACAGGAACAAACTAAGTTTCTTCAAGAAACTTAGTTTGTGATTCCCTGTTCCCACGCAGAGCGTGGGAACGAGGTCAGGTGCGTAACTCCTATTCATAAAAAAATTCGTGTTATTTCATTCGTATAAAAATTCGTGTGCATTCGTGGTAAAAAAAAAATATGCTGAAAACAATTGTTTTTTTAAAAATCCACGAATGAACACGGATTTAACCACGAAAGGAACACGAAAATAACAACGAATATTCATAAAAAAATTCGTGTTATTTCATTCGTATAAAAATTCGTGTGCATTCGTGGTAAAAAAAAACAGCACACTTATTTAAGGAGAAGATTGCGTTATGATTGTCAGAAATCTCAATGATAAAGAGGTATTGGAGACGACATATCTTGCCCACGGCGGCGCGGTTGCCCAGATGATCCTTGACCGCCGGATACTGAAAGAAATCGGATTTCTTGCCATCGCCCGCTTAGAACCGGGCAAAGAAATCGAGGCGCATGTGGATCCGATGGAGGAAATTTATTTTGTCCTTTCCGGGACCGGGGAAATGCGGGTGGATGATGAAAAACGTCAGGTCTGTCCCGGCGATGCCACATGGATACCCACAGGCTCAAGCCACAGCCTGCTGAATAACGGGCAGGACGAATGCATCATTCTTGTGGTGGCGTCTCCGGTTTGGTAAAAAAGTTTCTCGCAAAGACCGCAAAGACGCCAAGAAAAAAAACAATCTGTTCTGATATCTTTGCGACCTTTGCGTTCTTTGCGAGAAACCTAATACCAATTCGCTTTCAAAGAATCGTAAAGCGATTTTTCAAATCGCTTAAACCGCTTGAAAAGCGGTTCTGCGGGAACACCGTTTTTGAAAGCGAATTGGTATAAGAACCTTTGCGATCTTTGCGAGAAACTCTTTTCACGGCGCCAGCAGCACCTTGTCGCCGAAATGTTCTGACAAGGCTGCCGACAGCGCCTCTGCCGCGCTTTGATCCGGCAACTCCATCATGAGTTCGCCTTTTTCGCCCACGACTAATTTTCCGTATTTCTCAACCACATCGGCAACTTCTGACGGCTCCGCATTCCACCAGCCTTTGGTTCTGAGAAGCAGTTCTTTGCCTTTCAGACGCTGAGGCGTCACAAGGTCTATGCTTCTGAACCATGAATCCCATCCGATCTGCGCGGGCGCACACAAGACCGGACTCACCGGATCATTATAAATGCGGCAGCGTCCGAACAATCTGAGTCGAATCATCGTGATACAGCCTCCCGAACGAGCGATGCAAGGTCTTTGTCATCCGGCAACGCCGCTTCTGAAATTTCAATATTCTCAATATGAAAGGCTTTTGCCATACAGTTCAGGTAAATGATCTGATATGCCGCTTCATCCAGATACATGCCTCTCCTGCTGGCAACAGCGCAGGACTGTTCAAAAAATCTTTTGGCATTTTCCCGGACATGCCGAAGTCCGGCCTCAAAGGGAGAGATGTTCGCTTTTTTCAAAAATTCCCTCTGCGCTTCCTCAATAGAGGAAAAAATCCGCCGTGTTTTCTGAATACCGGGATCATGTCCCCATTCGTCTTGCATTGTGCAGCTCCTATATTAACCGGAACACGAAAATAATTTTCGCCTCTCGTTCCCACGCTCCGCGTGGGAATGCAGCCCGGACGCTCCGCGTCCGTATCAGGACTGTATCCGGAGTGCTGAAATGAAATTGCAGAGACGCACGGCCGTGCGTCTCTACGGACGCGGACGTTCCCACGCGGAGCGTGGGAACGAGACCGACTGCGTAACTCGTAAAATAATAAAACGCCTGACCGGGGTTGTAAAGATTCACTGCTTTTCCCACCGCTTTTTCAGTTCACGGATAAAATCCTCCGCGCTGCCCCAGAAAATGCTGACAGAAGCCTCTTCAAAATATTTCTCCAAATACTGACGCGCCCGCTCCGGATTCAGAATGCTGCCCTGTTCCGGGTCCACCTGCACGCCCACATGCGCGTATTTCTTACGCCGCCTGCCGCCTTCTCTGCTCATAATGCTGCGGAACAGCACCCGGAAATCCCAGTCATCCAACCTGAAACCGACAAACAGCAGCGCGGTGTCCACCAATTTCCGGCGGACCACGCCCGGAATCAGTTCTTTGTTGCCGGTCACGCCGATGAGGTAGTCAAAGTAGTCATCTTCGGTGAGAACGAGAGATTCCGGCTCCTGAATCCTGCCGAAAAGATGATACACCAGCGGACACTTGTTATCCGGCTGATAATCCGGTTCATCGTCATATACGGACGGCAGGGCTTCGATTTCGGGATTCCATCGGCACATATCCACCCGCGGAGATTTGCCTGCGGCTGTGAGCGCGGTATCCAGCAGATTGCCGTAATCGCTTGTGATGTAAATCGGCAGGGGGAGTTCAGCCAGAATGCGGTGCGGGTCGTCAGGATCGCTTTCACGGCGCAGGTTTCCGACAGCTTTCATCAGCTCATCCAAAGGTGATTCACCCAGACCCTCCGGCAAGGCTTTTCCATAATGTTTCAGCAATTCTTGGCGCAGATATTCCTGAAATTTGTCTCGCGGAAAAAAATATTCCTGATTCACAGCCAGATACTGAGCAACCTGGGGCAGGTCTTCTTTATGATGCGGGGCCATGGGAAAATGATAGGATTCAGCCCAGCGCCGGGCAATCTCACGCCGGGATCCGAGCAGGGATTCGCTCAGACCCGGTCCCAGTATGGGCGTGCATCGGCTTTGACGGATATTGTTGATCAGCGCGGGCCACTTTTCCATTCCCTGCTGGTCCCCGGCAAATCCGGGCGTGTACCAGAGGCGCCCGCTTTTGAGGCGCATGAACAGCACCGGCATCCACCAGTCCGGGCGTTCCCGCACCGCGCCCCGCGCCGCCGTCATTGCCCGGTCAATCTGCCCGTCGCGATGCAGTTCTTCAAAGAACACGGGCATAAATTTTGCCACCGTCTCCATGGTCACATTGCCCTGCATGGCAAGCACCGCGGGAATACCGGCTTCGGAGAGTCGGGGACCCAGCGCAGCCAAAGCAGCCTCTCCGGCGCCTGCGCTGCCGGTTCCCGCGCTCTGGCAGGAAGCAAGCACGACCAGACGCGGAATCTTCTGAAGTTCGTTCAGGCGGGTAATGAGTTCGCTTCCCGGAGTTCTGGCGACTTTGCCTGAGTCATCTTCGAGAAAAAGCTGCGGTTCGCCTTTGACTAACGCGCCGTGGCAGACAATATACAGAATATCGCATCCTTCGCGCAGTTCTGCGAACATATTGTTGAGAGTGGCTTTCTTTTCCCTGCCCAGCACGGATACACGGATATGCACCAGACCCGCCTCAGCCCTTTCCGATTCTGCTTTTACGTCTATGCAGGCAAGGCTGTAGTCGGAAAGATTGACGGGATTGGCAATCACAGCCAAGGCATTCAGGTCGGCAGCCGCCAGCAGCCGCACGGGCCGGCAGTCCAAACTGCTGAGATACCGCGAGAAAAGCACTTTTTCTCCGGTCAGCAGCGGGGTTTTGTCCCGCGGGTCCCGCAGGGTTTCCCAGCGCAGCAGATGCAGTTCCGATGCGCCTGTCCATATAAAAAGCCGCAACCGCAACGGAATATTCAGGGTTTGCGCGTTCATACGGGCTTTGTCAAAAGCGGACAGCACTTCCGGGTCCGCGAAAAAGCTTTCGGAAAGCAGTTGTCCGTATCGCTCGCTGTTGAGAATATTTTCCTGCAAGGCATTGAAATCAAATCGGATCAGCGGACCCGATCTCAGCAGACGGATATCCGCATCGCTGTCCGGCTGGCTGAAGCGCATTTCAACTGCGTAACTGTTGTCGTAACATCGGTATAGGCTGACTTCAAGGTCGGCATAATCAGTATAAGAAGGCATCTGTTTTTTCCTCGGGTATTTTTCTCATTCCCACGTTCTGCCTGCGTAGAACGGGTTTTCAACCCGTTTTTTTGGGGACACGCTTTTTCGCAAAATTGTAGCTGCTGAGACATTCTGCTTTATTATAAACGAGATACAGGTTTTTATTCAACCTGCTGCAAATCCGGAATACTTTCTCTTATACGGCGGATGAAATGCCAGAACTATATCTTCTTTGGGGACGCCCAATGCTGTCAGTTCGTTTGCCACCCCTGTTTCGGTTCCGTCGTGCTGTATCCATATTTTACCGTCTTTTATATCTATGTGCAAAAGACATCCCCGTATTCTTCGATCCTTGTTCCAGCCGACATTGACGAGCTGATAGTGACGGTTTTC
>DZCT01000482.1 GCA_022736535.1 Desulfatirhabdium butyrativorans
CACCCCAACCTACGGAATTTACGGAATTGTCAGCTTGACGGCATTGACGCGGAGCATGGGAACGAGAAAACCGCAACTGATTTGAAATTTTTATTTGATGTAAACAGATATTTGAGGTAAAAGAAGTGAGAAGTGAGAAACAGAAGTGCTGAGTGCTGAGTGCCGAGTGCTGAGTCCTTTATTTCCCACTTCTCAATTCTCAATTCTCAATCGGGAGGGAGGAACGATGTTCAGTTATGCAGAAAACAGCGGGAAATCTGCCAAGATAAAGGTAATCGGTGTGGGAGGAGCGGGGGGGAACGCGATTAACAACATGATTGATTCCAACCTCCAGGGCGTAAACTTTATTGTCACCAATACCGATATGCAGGCACTGGATATTTCCAGAGCGCCGGTCAAGATTCAGATCGGCGACAAACTCACGGAAGGACTCGGCGCAGGGGCAAATCCGGAAGTGGGGCGGGAGGCAGCCCTTGAAAACGCCGAAGCCATCCGCAATGCCCTCAAAGACAGTCACATGGTGTTTATCACTGCCGGTTTCGGGGGCGGCACGGGCACCGGCGCGTCGCCCGTGATTGCCGACATCTGCAAAGAACTGGGCGCGCTGACGGTGGCTGTTGTCACAAAACCTTTTTCCTTTGAAGGCAGAAGACGGGCAAAGCAGGCGGAACAGGGCATTGAATTTTTAAAAGAAATCGCAGACACGGTGATTGTTATCCCCAATGACAGGCTCAGGGGATTAGCCTCCAAAAATGCCAAGATGATAGATATGTTCAGAAAAGCGGATGAAATTCTGCTGCATTCTGTCAAGGGCATTACAGACCTGATTCTGATGCCGGGTCTTGTGAATTTAGATTTTGCAGACGTGAAAACCACCATGTCAAAGGCAGGTATGGCGATTATGGGCATCGGCGTTGCAACCGGTGAAAACCGCGCAACAGAGGCAGCCGAGCGCGCCATCAGCCATCCCCTGCTGGAAGACATTTCCATTTCCGGCGCAAAGGGCGTTCTGATGAATATTACCAGCAGCAGCGACCTGACAATGGAAGAAATGACCGAGGCTTCGGAACGGATATACAATGAAGTGGGAGATGAGGCGGATATTATCTGGGGCGCGGTGATTGACGACAGCCTCGGAGACGAGATGCGGGTGACAGTGATCGCCACCGGCATCGGCGGCAAAGAAAGCCTTGTTCCCGAAAGACAGAGCGTGCATCAGTTCAAGCGGAAATTAAAGAACGTCCGCACCTCGGAGCCGGCAGAAAAAGAAACGGATTATGAGGAGCCGTCATTTATCCGCAAAGAAAAAGAAACGCCTTTGCCTCCTCCGCCTCCTCAGCCGACGACGCCCAAGCCGCCTCAGCGGGAAGTCTCCACCGAACTTTACCGGGGTCCCAAGGGCATTGAAATTGACAACAATGATTTGGATATTCCGACTTTTTTACGGAAGAAAGCGGATTAATTGGGAATTGGGAATTGAGAATTGAGAATTGGAGAGCATCATAGATGCGTTATATTTGCAGCGGACATTGGGAAACACATATTTCTCACTTCTCACTTCTCAATTCTCACTTCCCACAATTCCGCATCGCTCTTGTCTATCCCAACACCTATCACGTCGGAATGTCCAATCTCGGTTTTCAGACGGTGTATGGCCTGTTAAACGGCATTGAAGGTGTGGGGTGTGAAAGGGCATTTCTGCCGGACAGCCCTGATCTTCTTATTAAAAATGGGGGCAGCATCAGGACAATAGAAACAGGCAGCCTGCTGTCTGAATTTGATATCATCGCATTTTCAATTTCTTATGAAAATGACTACTCCAATCTTCTGACAATCTTTGAAAAATCAAACCTGCCGCCCCTTGCCTGTGAAAGAAATATCCTTTCAGACCGAGGCTGTCCCCTTGTGATCGCCGGCGGCGTTGCCTGTTTCCTGAATCCTGAACCCATCGCGCCTTTTATTGACTGCTTTCTGATCGGGGAGGCGGAATGTCTGCTTCCCCGTTTTTTTGAATGTCTGTCCGCTTTCATCACACCGGACAGAGAGAAGCCTGTTGAACGCAGAACACTTTTAAAATCTCTCGCGCTCAATGTGCCGGGTGCATATATCCCTGAATTTTATCATACTGTTTATCATAAAGACGGGACTGTCCGGCAAGTCGAGCGGCTGGAAGATGTTCCGGAAAAAATAGAACGGCTTTTTGTAAAAGACCTTTCGCTGATGCCTGTATGTAGCACCATTCTCACCCCTGACACCGCATTTGACAACACATTTCTGATTGAAGTCAGCAGAGGATGTGTTCACGGATGCCGGTTTTGCAGCGCGGGTTATGTGTATCGTCCGCCGAGGTTCCGAACGGTTTCGCTTCTGAAAGAATGTATGCAGACAGGCGCGGCGCACACCGACAGAATCGGACTGATGGGCGCTGCGGTTTCGGATCTGCCGGGGCTTGCGGAAATTTGCAGCGATACGGAAAATATCCGAATTTCTTTCAGTTCCCTGCGCGCGGACGCGCTGAATCCCGAACTGGTTTCCGTGCTGAAAAACAACGCGGCAAAAACCGCCACCATTGCGCCGGAAGCCGGTTCTGAGCGGATGCGCCGTATTATCAACAAAGGCATCACCGAAGACGATATTCTCAAAGCGGCTGAAATGCTGGTGTCCGGGGGCATTCCGAACCTCAAACTTTATTTTATGATCGGGCTTCCCGGAGAAACGCCCGACGATGTGGAAGCTGTTGCCGATTTATGCAAAAAGATCAAAAGCTGTTTTCTGGAAAGCAGCAGGGCAAAGCATCGGATCGGACAGATGACGGTCAGTCTGAATGCCTTTGTTCCCAAGCCTTTTACCCCCTTTCAGTGGGCAGCGGCGGACGATGTTTCTACATTGAAAAAGAAGATAACGCAGGTCAAAAATGCCCTGAAGCGCGTGGCAAATGTGCGGGTTCATGCGGATGTTCCGAGACACGCGCAGATTCAGACGCTGCTTTCCCGCGGCGACCGCCGGGTTTCGGAAATTCTGCTTCTGGCGCATCGCAACAAGGGCAACTGGGCAAAGACGATGAAAGAAGGGTTCGGGGTCAGGGGTTTGGGGTCAGAGGGTCTGTTCTCAGCACTCAGTCCTCAGTACTCAGTCCTCAGCACTCAGTCCTCAGCACTCAGCAGCATCCCGCATCCCGCACCCCACAGACAATTTGCTTTTGATGAATGCCTTCCCTGGGATATTATCGCTCACGGCGTGAGCAAATCCTTTCTTGAACTGGAATATCAGCGGGCAATGCAGGAAAAAACCTCTCCGCCCTGCCGGATGAACAATTGCAGTCTGTGCGGCGTGTGTAAAAATTAAAATCCTCCCTGTGTCCCCGTTGAAAAAGTCTGAACAGGGATTTTCGGGATTATTCGGGATTATAAGGATTTACAGGATTTCGGTTTCACGCTCCCGCCGGATGGTTTAGTAGGGTGGGCAGCTTGCTGCCCACCGTTGTATCTTGAGCCGGTGGGCATTTCATGCCCACCCTACATTCATGTCATTCTGAGCGGAGCGAAGAATCTCTGTCAATTTCGAGCCTCCCCCCTGTCATTTCGAGCGAAGCGAGAAATCTTTCCGAAGCGGCAAAAGTCTGAACCCTGATTAAAGGATTATAG
>DZCT01000483.1 GCA_022736535.1 Desulfatirhabdium butyrativorans
TCAAAAATCGGTCTTTTCAGACCGTAAAGCGATTTTTCAAATCGCTTAAATTGCTACCTGTTCTTAGCCGGGCGCCTGAAAAGCGGTTTTACAGAAAACACTGTTTTTTGAAAGCGAATTGGTATTAGCAAGACTTGAGCGGATAATATTTTGAAAGAATTAAAACTATTTATTATTACAGGACTTTCGGGATCAGGGAAAAGCACCGCGATGGCGGCATTTGAAGACGCGAGATTTTTCTGTGTGGACAACATGCCGGTCGCACTGCTTCCCAAGTTTCTGGAACTTCATATCGGAAGCACCGAGATTGCAGGGCTTGTCTTTGTGATGGACCTTCGGGAAAAAAGCTTTCTTTCCGGCTATCAGTCGGTTTTTGAATCGCTGAGGGAAAAAGGATATAATTTTGAAATTCTGTTTCTGGAAGCGGACGAACAGATTTTGCTGCAAAGATACAGCCAGACCCGTCGCTATCATCCGCTGTCCCAGGACAAGAGCCTGATCGAAGGCATCCGGGCTGAAAAGGAGCAGTTGAAAGACCTGAGAAAATCGGCTGACAGAATTATCAATACGTCTCAGTACAATGTTCACAAGCTGAAATCCGTTATTCTCGACATCGCGCAGAAAATCAGAAAACTGGCGCTGATGAAGATTAACATTCTGTCTTTCGGGTTCCGATACGGCATTCCGCCTGACGCTGATCTGCTGATTGATGTCCGTTTTCTCACAAATCCCTATTTTGTTCCTGAACTGAGAGCCTCAGACGGCGAAACAGAGTCGGTCAGAAATTATGTGCTGAACAGTGAAGAAACCCGTATATTTCTTAAAAAATATTTGGACCTGCTTGATTTTCTTATTCCTTTATATGAAAAGGAAGGAAAAGCCTATCTGACCATCGGCGTGGGATGCACCGGCGGGCGCCATCGTTCGGTGGCTGTTGCCCGCGCCATGTTTGAGCATGTCAATAAGCCGGGAAGGCGTGTTGAACTTGCCCATCGTGATATTAACAGCGTGTAGGGGGAGAGGTCAGAAGTCAGAGTTTCTCGACAGAGACATCAACGGCGCACGGGTAATTTTTCTCCGTGCTTTGGGAGATACCCCCTCACTGAATGAAAATTCAGTGTGCATTTGTCAGCAGACAGCAATGTCTGTCAGCAAAAATGTATCGGAGTTTTATGATAGGTATCGTAATTGTGACACATGCTCAACTCGGAGATGCGCTGATTGACGCCTCCGAATTTATTCTCGGAAAACGCCCGGAAAGCATTATAGCGGTTTCCATCAATATTCAGGAAAACGCAGACAATCTGCGTAAAAAAGTTGCGGAGGGCATTAAAAAAGTCAAACAGAAAGAAGGTGTTGTGATTCTTACCGATATGTTCGGCGGAACACCTTCCAATTTAAGTTATTCTTTTCTGGAAGAAGGACGGGTGGAAGTCATTTCCGGCGTCAATCTTCCGATTCTGATAAAAGCTGTGAATTCACGGGAAGGGATGGAACTCAGCCGGCTTGCCGAATGTGTGGAGACTTACGGGAAAAAAAGCATTTCAATGGCAAGCGGGATTCTGAAGGGAAATAAACGGAGTTGAACCTTGCAGGGGCGGCGACCCTACGGGACGCGGCGCGTTGGAACGAAGGAAACACGCGGGGTTGAAACTGGAAACTTGAAGGGGGATAACGATGGGCATCAAAATAGGCATTAACGGTTTCGGAAGAATCGGGCGTTTAGTATTTCGGGCTGCGCTGAAACATCCCGATGTGGAAGTCGTGGCGATCAATGATCTGATGGATGCCGCGACCATGGCGCATCTTTTGGTCTATGATTCGGTTCACGGAAAATTGGACGCAAAAGTTGCGGTAAAAGAAAATGCGATTGAAGTGAACGGGAAAACCGTTGCCATCACTTCGCTGAAAGACCCGGCGCAAATCGGATGGAAAAATTTCGGCGCCGATATTGCGGCTGAATGCACAGGGCTTTTCACGGACGCGGAAAAAGCCTCCAAACATCTTGCCGCGGGCGCGCGCAAAGTGATTATTTCCGCGCCGGCAAAAGACCCGGATATTACCATTGTCATGGGCGTCAATTCCAACCGCTATGATCCCAGACAGCACCATATTATTTCCAACGCGTCCTGCACCACGAACTGTCTTGCGCCGGTCGCCAAAGTGCTGCTTGAAAATTTCGGCGTCAAATGCGGGCTGATGACCACGATTCATTCCTATACGGGCGATCAGCGTCTGCTGGATTTTCCGCACAAAGACCTCCGCAGGGCAAGAGCCGCCGCGCTTTCGATGATCCCGACCACCACCGGCGCGGCAAAAGCGGTATCGCTGGTGCTGCCGGAGCTTGCCGGAAAACTCAACGGGCTTGCCATCCGTGTTCCCACGCCCAATGTTTCCATCGTGGATGTTGTGGTCACAGTGGAAAAATCAGGCGTTACGGTTTCCGATATTAATGACGCGCTGAAAAGCGCGTCCGAAGGCCCGCTGTCCGGCATTCTCGGTTACTGCGACCTGCCGCTGGTATCTTCGGATTTCAACGGTTCTCCCCTGTCCTCGATTGTGGACGCGCAGACGACTTATGTGGTTGACAACATGGTGAAAGTGCTTTCATGGTATGACAATGAAATGGGATATTCCACCCGAATGGTTGATCTTGCCGCGATGATCGGCTCGCAGCTTTAAAAGCACAAACAGGCATCCTGTCTGTTTGTGAAGCGGCAGACAGGATGCCCTGATATTATATGCCGGGCAAGATATATAGATGTAATTGGTATAATTGCAAGGGTAGCGGAAAAGATCAGGGGCTTTATTCTGCGTGTGTACCGGTCGGGCATATACAAAAACCGGTATAATAAGGAATAAAAATGAAATCTCATATTATAGGGCGTTATATTGTTGCAGATCCGAAGATATGTCACGGAAAGCCGACATTCAGAGGAACACGCATAATGGTTGCCGATGTGCTTGAACAGATCGCTGAAGGTCTGGCATGGGAAAGTATTATAGAAGGGTGGCATAACAGTATTTCCAGAGAAGCAATTGCAGAGGCTTTACAATTGTCACGTCAGGATGATTTTATAAATTCTGAGATGATTTTGAATGACAGTTATGAGGCGGCACTGAGAAAAATCGGAAATAAGATTCAGCATTAACGTATTCATCGTCTCATCGTCCCAACTGAAACCGCCGGTTTTCCGACCGTGCAGACGGAAAATTCAGCGGCGGAAGGGCGTGTGCGGCATGAAATCTGCGTTTTCCGGCTATCATCTGATTTTTCATGTCAGCCGTAAAAAAAAACTGCATAATCACTGATTATGTGTTTAGAATCACAGAAAAACATATTGATTAAGGACTAATTATGATGGAACTGAAAGAAAAAATACATACTGCGGTCAATCAGATGAATATAAGTGAGCTTGTTTTATTGTATGAACACATCAGACTCTTAAAAGAAATGCAAAAGGAACGGAGTCGGAAAATAGCTGATATTCCGATAGAAAAGATTCTTGAGATGACGGCATCTTCTCCAAGTTGCTGGAGTGATACAGTAATACAGGAAAGAGCTGATCGGATATGAAATATTATTTTGATATACTGATCCAATTTTGGTTTTTATTGGCACGAATTATGCATAAATTATCTC
>DZCT01000058.1 GCA_022736535.1 Desulfatirhabdium butyrativorans
ACAGAGATTTTAAAGACTCTGTGTTCTCTGCGGTCTTTTCACGCTCTGTGCCCTCAGTGGGAAAAAAATATCATATAAAATCAAAAAAGATTCGGTCTTATTACTTTCTTTTCAACATCCGCAAAATTTTTATGCCTTTTTCATCGTTGCGGTATTCTACCTCGTCCATCACCTTTCGGACAAAATAAACGCCCAAACCGCCGATGGGGCGTTCCTCTAAGGGCGCCTTCAAATCGGGGTCCCGCGTCGCGTTCGGGTCAAAGGGTTCTCCGGATTCATGAATCTGAATTTCAATCTCGTTTTTTTGCCACTGAATGATCAGGCGGAAGATGCGGCTCGGGTCCTTTTTGAGTCCGTGAATAATGGTATTTGTACATGCCTCATCAATCGCTAATTGAACATCACCGATTTCAACATTGTCGAATCCGGCTTTGCGTCCCACATCTCCGGCAATTTCGCCGATTTTTGCTAAAATTCCGGTATTTGCCGGAAACTCAAAGGATAAACGCTGTCGCATAAAACCCCCTTGGAAGTGAGAATTGAGAATTGAGAATTGACTTTACTTCTCAATTCTCAATTCTCAATTCTCAATTTTAAAGCTTTGGAGCGCATTTTCCATATTGTCGTATATTTTCAGGACATTTTTCAAACCCGAAATTTCAAAGACTCTCTCCACACTGGACTGAAGATTTGAGATGAGTAAATCTCCCTTAAATTTCTGACGAAGTTCTTTGGCAAACACAAGAATGACACGGAGCCCCGCGCTGGCAATAAAGGGAACTTTCTCCATATTTATGACAAAGCGATATTTGCCTTCTTCCACTTTTTCACGAATAAATTTTTCAACATCCGCGCAGGTGTTGGCGTCAAATCTGCCTTCTAAATAAATCCGTGAAATATTATCCTTCATTTCTTCTGTGATGTTCATCGCAAGCTCCTTTCAGATAACAGATAACAGATAACAGATAACAGGTCAGAGGTCAGAGGTTCGGGGTGAGAGGCTTTCCAACCGCTGACCCCGAACCTCACACCCCGAACCCCTTAATTTAAACCGTTAAAGTGAGTCCTTCGGATGCCAGACAGATTTCAAGATTTCTGTCCGGCGCATAAATCTCCAGATATTCACTTGCATCCTGAAAAATTTTATATAATTTCTGATCATTATAAGCAGGATCATGATGGATCAGCATCAACTTTTTCACGCCTGCTTCAATTGCCATATCAATACCGCAAAACACATTGCTGTGCCCCCAGTCTTCTTTTTCAATATTTTCCAACAAGGTAAACTGAGCATCAAATATCAGCATATCCGCATCCTGAAAAAAACGGATGAAGGGTCTGAGCGAATGATTTGAAAGGTCTTTGTATTCGGAATCTGTCGCATAAACAATGCTTTTATTTTGATGTGTCATCCGATAAGAATGGCTGCCGCCGGGATGATTCAGCGGAAGTGTTTCAATCTGAACATCTCCGATCTGAAAAACGGAATTTTCTTTCAACTGAACAAAATGAAAGGCTGCCGGCAGCGGCACCGGAAAATATTCAAATTTCTGCTGATTCCTGATGCGGGCTTCCAGATTGGAAAAGGCGCCGTATATCGTCAGCTTGTTTTTGGGATTAAAGCCCGGCACAAAAAAAGGAAGACCGCTGATGTGATCCCAATGCGTATGCGTCAGCAGAATATGGGCTTCAATGGGTTTGCCGCCGTAATCCCGGCGTATCATATCCAATCCCAGCATACGAATCCCTGTTCCGCCGTCGAGAATCAGCAGCTTGTCCCCTGCCTGAATCTCAACGCAGGCTGTATTTCCGCCGACAGTTTCCCGAACATAACAGGGCAGGCTTTTCATAAATGCCGGTATTTCGGTCTCAGCTTTCAGACCGGCTTTTACCGCCAACTGCAAGGCTGTTTCGATTTTTACTGCAAGTTCGGCATTTGTCATCGGAGATGCGACGGAACCCCGCACACCCCAGAAACGAACCTTCATTTGAAATTTAACCTTTTCGGATCACGAAAACGCAAATAATGTGTTTTGGATGAAAAAAACTAAGTTTCTTCAAGAAACTCAGTTTTTCATTATATTACGAGTTACGCAGTTGGAAATTGTTTAACCGCAAAGGACGCGGAGGAAAACGCAAAGCCCGCAGATATATATTTCAGAACTTTGCGTCCTCCGCGTCCTCCTCTGCGACCTTTGCGGTTAAATAAAAGCGGTTCATTTTTCCGATGCGGACAATTACGACTGCGTAAGTTCTATATATGATTTTTACTCCTATTTTTTACCAAAAACGAGTTTTCCGCCCAGATGCCCAGCCACGCCTGCCGCGCCGAGCATGACAAAATAAATCATCAGATAAAGCCCCCGCGCCGAAGATGCCGCGACTTCCGGGTTGATAAGCCGCCAGAAGACCAGTATCAACGCCAGACAGAATACTACAGCCCCGCAGATCATCTTTGTAAAGAAAACATTGGTCATATTTCCGCCGTAGCGTCTTTTCCAGTCATTATAGCCGGAAAACAGCACCATCGGCATTGCAAGCAGGACATAGATCAGGCTGTAAAAAGCAGCGATGTCCATACCGGCGGCTCCGAACATGACCGACAGCATGGCAAAAAAGACCGACAGCGGCAGCACGCCGTTAGGGATGTGAACAGAAATCGGATGAAGATGATGTTCGGTCATCAGCGCTGTGACCATATCATAAATACGCAGAAATTTTTCATGCCTGCTTTCTTCCCCGGAACCGGCTTCCGGGGAAGCAGTCTCTGTCTCAGGTTCAGGTGAGGCATGAACCTTTTCTTCAAAAGCGACTTCAATGAATTTGCTTTTGTCCGCGCCGCAGATGGGACATGTTTCCGGAGGTTCATCGCCTTCGTGGATATAACCGCATACCTTACACTGCCATTTTTTCATAAAAATCCTCCCTGACAGGGCAACCACGGGGGGTTGCCCCTACAATTTAATTACATGCGGGCAACCACGGGGGGTTGCCCCTACAATTTAATTACATGAAAGCTTACCCTGCTTATTCCCGGATAACAGAAACATCTCTTCTTGCCGAAGACAGCGTAACCGTAAAGCCTGCAATGACATCTAACAGCGACATCAGCGTGAGGATAAGAAATACCGATGTTCCGGCATTTTTAACCGTGATAAATTCAGCTAAAAACGCGACAAAAACAAGCAGCGACAGCGCATGGTCAATCACGGAAAAAGCTGATGTTCTGGTGGATTTGAGAATCTCTATGTACAAGGAAATAACGCCGACAATCACAAGGGCATCCTTCATGCCGATGCTGAGAATTGCGCCTGAAATCAGCGTTTTTTCAAAAAACCTGACATTTAATACGGTCTCTATCTCGGTGCCTGAAAATGCAAGCGCGTTATAGACAATCAGCACATAGAGAAAAAAAGGTATATGTCTGAATATTTTCATGATGATGAATTTTTACTCCTTAGACGCTACAAATATGACGCTCCTACGGAGCTTTCCTCCACGGACTTCATGGCATTTGCCGCTGTCGGCGAATCTGAAAACCGCAACACAAGCCCCGCAGGGGTGAAATCTTTGTATAGTAGTCCAATTTTAGTTTTTTACGGCATATTTTTTGCATACATGCAGTATTCCGTTTTCGGATATCTGTCTGTGTCTGTCTGTGTGGGTCTGCGGCAAAAAACCAAAATTGGATTAGTATAGCAAATCTATCCAAACATCCGCACTACCGCATCCCGTTGTCATTCATGTCTTTCTGATATTTTTTATCCAAAATGCCGATGTGATTTTTCAGCCAGTCTGTAAGAAATTTTGACATGCCGGAACTGAGAAAAGCTGCCATGCCTTTGTCTGCCTGCGCTTTGTAGTCCTCGATGGAGGCGATGAATTTCTGATGCGCCCGTTTTTGCTCGGAAATTCCCGAATACTTGATTTTCTCCATCAGCTTTTCTTCTTCTCCGAAGTGATATTTCGTGTAATCAAGCAGTTCCCGAATAATACCTGAGACCACAGCCATTGCTTTTCCTTCCATCATTGCGTCGTGCAGTTTGTTCAGCAGATCGAAAAGCTTCTGATGGTGTCTGTCCATCGTGGTGACGCCGACGCTGTAATCTTTTGACCACTGGAATAAGGGCATTTTTTACCTCCTTAATGAAATAAGGTTATAATTTTTTATTACAAAATACTATTCATCGGGAAATTTGTCAACCGAGAAAAGAAAGATTTCCCGTTTCGCTTGAAATAACAGAAGGCGCCGTTTATCTCATTGAAAAGTATATCTACTTCTCACTTTTGTCCTGAATGTTATTTTCCGAGCAGGAAACCTGTCCCTCTTCCTCCGCCTTTTTCTTGAATATTTCCAGATGGTAATGCGCTTCTCTGAGTTTCCGCAACTGTTTAAAGAATTTATAAACGCCGGTGCTGCCGCCGGCGATGAAAAATCCGGTGATGAGCATGGATAAGAATTTCGGCTCTGTTTTTTCAAATAAAACAGCGATCATATCAAGTTTGAATTTGAAAACAACGGACACAGATACCGCCACGGATATCCAGGGCTTTATATCAAAAAAATCCGCGCCGAGCTGATCGTTTATCCGTTTTTCAAGATAATCTTTCCAGATTTTTGAATCAAATATCTGATACAAAGCCCTTTCGATAATCAGCGACAAAACAGCGAATGCCAGCAATACGGCAATAAAATTTTCCCAGTAATTCTGACTGAGTTGCAACATTGAAATCCCCTCCTGAAATGTGCTGCTGTCTGAGCCACGAATGAACACGAATTTTTGCACAAAAGGCAGCACGAATTTAACAATTTATATTCATCAAAAAATTCGTGTTGTTTCATTCGTGAGAAATCAGTGTTCATTCGTGGCGGAAAAAACACAGAGAATTTACAGCTTTTTCAGCACAGCCGAGTTTTTCAGCACCGTATCCACTTCCCGGCGGAATGCCGAATGCCGCTTGTATTTCTCATCTTTATACATTGCCAGCAGCGATTTTGCCGAAGCTGTCTGCCGGTTCATCAGCAGATACTCCGTCAAAGCCCCCAATACTTCAGCAGCCCGATGATACGCGCCCCGATGCTTCTCAGACACAATCGCATCAATTCTGCTTTCGCCGATTTTCTTTGCAAGCTCAAACCATTTCTGTTTCTCCGAGTCTGACAGAGAAATTCCCCTGAGTCCTTGCAGCATTTCCTGAAAGATAAGCTGATCGTGGCTTTTTTCTTCCTGTTTCCACGCCGGCGTTTCGGAATGGGATGAATAATCGAGATATTCATATTCTGCACTGTTGTAGCGTCTGAACAGCGTCTGCACGGTCACTGCCCCGGAATCCGCGTGCGTCAGAGCGGTCAGTATCCCGCTGAAAACCAGCCCGATGCCGCTTCTGTCATAAGACCAGCCGAGGGGCTTGCTTTTATCCGCTATTTGGAATGCCTCTTCAAGACGCCCCAGCATGAGCAGAATTTTGACCCGAAGCCTGTAAGTATCGCTGTTTTTGCTTTCCAGAACACGCAGCGCGTTTTCCAATTCCGCGTGTTTTGCATTCTGCTCTTTTGCATGGTCAATCAGCATTGCCAATACCGCTTCATTCGGCAGGGAACGGAACTGCTCCCGAACACCCTTCAATACTAATGGGTTATTTCCGATCTCTTTTCCTGCCGCACTCAGTATTTCAGCCGCCTGAGCGCGCAGTCCCCCGTCAGGAATATTTTCCAACTCGGCTTGAGCAATAATCGCCGCGTCTTCCCATTTTCCTTCGGAAACAAGCTTGTCCAACCAGAAGACATATCCGACCGGCATCCGCCGCTTTTTTACTTCCGCAGCCACGCTGTCCATACCTTCGTTCAGCAAGATTGCTTCCAAAAGCAGGGTGTAAGCCCGATTTCCCTTTTCTGATTGCAACGCTTTTTTCCAGTCCTTCAGAAAATTCTTGAAATCCGCCAATTCTCCCGGCGCGGCATCAGAAACATCTTGCAGCATCGGGTAGCTTTCCTCCGAAGGCGTGTAGCGTTTCTCAAACATCAGCGCGTCAATTTCCATTGCATCAAGCATTCTTGAAATTTTCTCTTCCGGCGCGGAAGTCTCATAAACACAGCGGCAATATCTTGCACGGGTTTCCCGCCAGTTCAGCGTCACATCCCGGTGGGAAATTTCATAAAGAATTTCGTCGTCAGTCTGACTCCCGCTGAACAGGGATAAGAGCGATTGATATGCTTTTTGAGCAGTTTTCAGATCGCCGGAGAGAAAAAGATGATCGCTTTCCAAAAACAGGGCTTCCAGTGCTTTTTTCTGTTCCGCCGAAAGCGATTCGGGATATTCCTCATCGTATTCCTCGTCATATCCGTATTCATCATAATATGAACCGTCTTCGATTGACTCCTGACGCTCCAGAATCTCGTCTTTGAGTGAAGTGATTTTTGAAATAAGCGCATTATCCGCTTCATCATGCGGCCGGACCATAGACCTTGAACCTGAACGCAGCTTTTCCAGAAAGTCGGCTCTCTTATCCGGCAAAACTTCCTGAGCCAATTCGCAGATAATGTCTTGCAGTTCCGATGCTGACAATTTTCGGCAATGATTTCTTACGGTTTCCAAATAGGGTTTTAACGCGGGAATTGTTTTTTTGCTCATCGTTGAAATCCTTTTTTTATCAGACGCTGTTGGAAAAATAATAGCAATTCGCTTTCAAAATACATGTCGCTCACGCTCCCTGCTCTGAGCCGCGAGCGTAAGCGGGCGACGTTTCATAAATGTAACTCCTACATCTTTTTCATGTTGTGATACGATACCATAATGTTTTAAAAAATTCAACTGCTTCGGGATCAGCAGCATTCGGATTCCAAATATGTTTTCCCAAACCTGCCTGCGCCAGAACATATTTTCCTATCGCAAACTGTCCGACAGCGACAAATCCTGTCACAAACTGTCCGATGCCGAAAACTGCGGCAATTGCTAATTGTCCCACAGCAAACAGACCGGTACAAGCCTGCCCCAGCCCGAATAAAATGCCTACGGCCAGTTGTCCGAAGGCAATCAGTCCGAAAGAAGCGTGACCGAAGGCAATGAGACCGACAGCCAGCCTTCCCACAGCGATGATGCCCTTTGCCGTCTTCCGTGAACCGGTTTCCGGACACAGTCCTCGGGTGTAATGAAGCATCGGAAGCCCGAACAACATGCCGTGTGATGTAAATTCGGCAAAATAAGACCCGCTCGGAGAAAGGTGTCTGCGCCATGTTCCCCAGCGTGTTTTTTCAATTTTGTAGTCAATCGGTTCCAATAACAGATTTTTCATGGCTTGTCTGCCCTTAATGTCATCAGAGGTTATCGGAAATCATGTTTCTCGCAAAGGCGCAAAGTCCGCAGAGAAAATTTAAAAGAATATCTGACCGGTTTCAAATCTTTGCACCCTCTGCGTCTTTGCGGGAGATTTCACCGCTTTTATGAAGCCTGACCGGCTCGGCATGTTTTGCCCGTGCTTTTATGTTCAGTATTTCCACGCCCACCGAAAATGACATGGCAAAATAGATATAGCCTTTGGGAATATGCAGATCAAAGCCTTCGCCCAGCAATGCCATGCCCACCAGAATGAGGAAACTCAGCGCGAGCATTTTGATGGTGGGGTGTGTGTCAACAAAATCGCCGATGGACTGGGCTGCAAACATCATAATAAACACGGAAATGACGATGGCGGTAATCATCACGCTCACATGCCGCGCCAAGCCTACGGCTGTGATGACCGAATCCAGCGAAAAGACAATATCAATGACAGCAATCTGAATCAGGGTCCCGATAAAATTTGACGCTGCCGCGGCTTTATGCGCGTCTCCGTGTCCTTCCAGACTGTTGTGAATTTCGTGCGTGCTTTTGCCCAGCAGAAACAATCCGCCGGCGATCATGATGATGTCACGTCCCGAGATTTCCTGTTTCAGAACAGTAAAGAGCGAAGCCGTCAGTCCCATCACCCATGACAGACACAGCAGCAGAGCGATCCGTGTAAACATTGCCAAACCAAGCCCCAGCGTGCGCGCCCGGTTGCGTTCATTTTCGGGCAGTCTGCCCACAAGGATGGAAATAAAAATGATGTTGTCTATCCCCAAAACGATTTCCAGTGCGGTCAGTGTTGCCAGCGCAAGCCATGCCTGCGGGTCTGTTATCCATTCCATGCAAAAATCTCCTTAACTCAATAAAGTTTCTCGCAAAGCACGCAGAGGGCGCAAAGAAAAAAATATAAAAAAAATCCGGCTTTGTTTCTTTGTTTCTTTGCGAGAAACTTTTTTATTTTTGATAGCTCTGTTCTTCAAATTTGTCACAGACAAATCTCGCGTTAATGGCAAAATGTTTGCTCATTTCCGTGCCGATAAGCGAACAGCGGTGCATCGAGGGCGATATGGAATGCAGATGTCTGCACATTGCACAGCAATACACGGTATCTGCTTTTCGGTAATGCCGCAACTCTTTTATTTTTTTGACTTCTTCAGCCGTCAGCATAAATTCCTCCATTTATGTTGTTGACAATTGCTTCTTGGACAGAAAAATTGTAAAGTGACCCGGGTTAAAAATAGATCAATTCGCTTAGAAGCGATTTTCAAAATCGCTTTACTGAGGACACGCTTAATTATTTTGCCAATCCCGGACAGCCGGTTTCCTTTTCCGGCACGGCAATGTCTTTTGCAGGAATCATGGTCGCCTCGCCCACATAAGGATGCTTGTAGAATCTGTTTTCTTTTACGATTTCGGCAAGCCATGCAGAAACCTGATTCTGATGGTCGTAGGGACGCATATACTGTTTCCCCACAAGACTGTCATAACTAAGCCCTTCCCATGCTTTGATTACCGCATCCACATCATCGCTGCCGGCTTTTTTCACTGCTTCTGCCCAGAACATGACCCCCATATAAGCCTTTGCATGTCTGTATGATGGCAAAAATTTGAAATTATTATAAAAAGCATCAATAAATTTTTTATTTGCCTCTGTAGGAATACCCAGCATATACATTTCAGACGTAATATTTCCGATCACCGCATCGTCATTCGCGATTGCTTCTATCGTCTCTTTATCATCAAGATAGTAGCAGAGAAAGCGGGCTTTCAAACCCATATCGCCGGACTGTTTAATGAGCAGGCGGAGATCGGCGCCCCAGCTTGGCGTAAACACAAGTTCCGCCCCGGTATTCATGATGCCGCTGATATGCGGTGCAAAATCGCTTTCTCCCAGCTTATGATAAATTTCACCCGCAATTTCGACAGAAGGATTTAATTTTTCTAATTTTTTCTTAAAAGCCGCCACTGCTTCTTTGCCGAAAGAGTAATCCGGCGCGATACAGAAAAATTTTTTCTTTCCGCTTTTAGCCGCCCATATTGCCAATGCGTTTGAGTGCATATCGGTATTCAAACAAACTCTGAAAAAATTCCGGCTGCACTTTTCGCCGGTCAGACTTGCCGCTTCCGTACCCCAGGAAATGGCAATAACATGATGTTCCTGCGCCAAATCAATCATTACGCCCATGTCCTTGCTGCCGAGTCCTTTGCCGAAGAATTTAATACGGTCTTGCAAAATCGCCTTTTGCATGTTGCGGGCAGCAACCTCCGGTTTCATTTCAGATTCAATCGGGACAATTTCAACCTTTCTGCCAAGCAGTCCCCCGTTTTGATTGATTTCTTTGGCGGCAAACTGAACGCCTTCGATAAGGGGCTGCCCCACCTGTTTGAATTTGCCGGAAAGCGGTTCGATACATCCGATTTTAATCGGTTCCGCCGCCCAAACCGATGCGCTGAACAGCAGCACAGCAGCAAACAGCAATGTTTTGAAATAAAACCTCTGCTTTTTCATTTTTCTTCCTCCTGTTTTTTCTTTTTTTCATATCTCCGGGCAAATTCCCGGAATCCGCCCACAAAATCAGCCAATATCTCAACTATACGCTTTGTCCGCTCTGCCCTGTATTTCATATCTTCAGACATCGAAGCATATTCTTCAGCGTTGGCAGCAGTGCGCTGAACAATTTTTCCCATATCAGCGACGGTATTATTGACCGATGCGATTCTTTCCGCCTGCTCGCCGGAGGCTGAAGAAATTTTTTCCACCAATTTTTTGATCTGAGACGAACTTTCCGAAAGACGGGAAAATGTCTCATCCATTTTGTTCACCAAATCCAAACCGGCTTTGACTTTCTGCGTCATTCCTTCAATCAGCAGCGATGTGCTTCCGGCTGCCTGTGCAGCTTTTCCCGCAAGATTTCTGACTTCATCCGCGACCACAGAAAATCCCGCCCCCGCGCTTCCGGCTCTGGCTGCTTCAATTGCGGCGTTCAAAGCCAGCAGATTGGTCTGAAAGGCAATTTCGTCAACAGTTTTGATGATGTTGGAAGTCTCTTGGCTTGTTTTGCAGATTTCATCCATAAAACCGATGAGTTCTGCTACGGATTTCTTTGCATCCACGACAAACTGAAAACTGTCCTTTGTGAAAAGATTGGCATGTTCCGCGTGATCGGCGTTTTGTCCGATCATGGAAGAAACTTCCTCAAGCGAAGCAGATGTTTCTTCTATGGATGCTGCCTGCTCGGACGAACTTTCAGCCAGCAACTGTCCTGATTCTGACACCTGATGTGCGGCTTCGCTCATCCGGTCTGCAAATTCATTCAGATTTCGGATAATATCCCGGACAGGTTTTGTCAGAAATTCGGAAAACAGAATGATGAGCGGCAGAATAAGCAGCAGGCAGCCCGATCCTGTCAGAAAGAGCGTATAAAGCATCTGACGGGTATTGGCTTTGGCGATATGTTTTGAATGAAGCGCGGCAATCGCCCCAGTCCATGCCGAATCTCCCCGGATCGGCAGAATCCCTGCAACATATTCTTCTCCTCCGGCGTCGGCTTCATCAAAATGTATTTCCTGACGGGACAGTTTCCATTCTTTTCAGGGTTTCGGAATGCCGTCAAAACGAAATGTCTTATAATCGGCTGCCGTTCCTGTGCTGAGACCGCCTGCGGAAAAAATGCCGATTTTCACGCCCGAATACGCCGACATTTTGCTGATGAATGTGTCGTCAAGCGCTTTGCTTGCGATGACAATCCCCATCTGTTTGGATTCCATCTGTTTCGATTCTTTGTTGAACACCTGTCCCATAATCGGATGGTATGCAGCAAGAGAGAGGAATTTCTCGGCATATTCAAAACGCATACCCGCCTGATTCGGCATTTCGTTTGAAATTTTCGGCTGAAAATCGTTGAGCATCTCTCTGATTTCCCAGGAATCTTTGTTCAGTTTGTCGCCGGTTTTCAAAGAGGCTGCCCGGTATTGGATAGTTCCGTCAGGCAGCCGGTCGGGAAAGCCCAGCAGGGTTTTTTCATTTTCTATCAGCACATAAGCGGTCATATCCCCGTCAAAATCATAAATCAGTATCTTTCGGAGATGGCTTGTGAGCGCGATGTCATAGATATTTTGCACGATTTCAAAATAAGCATCCCGCGTCATGTCGTAATTCGGCTTTGCTTTATACATGGCAAGATATTTTATCTGACCGCCTTTGTCGCCTTCGGTTGCTATGTAACGGACAGAAGACAGGATTTCTTCCTGTATGTTTGACAGTTCATCAACGACAATGTTCAATGCCCGACAGACGGCATCATTGGAAGCCGCTCGGTGCTGCCTGCTGAGAATGACAGAAAGTGTGATGCTTGAAATCATCATCAGCAGCATGACCGTCATCAGCACAAATAAAATCAGTTTGCCTTTTAATGTGATTCTGCTCATAGTTAAAAAAGTTTCTCGCAAAGCGCGCAGAGGGCGCAAAGAAAAATAAGAATTTTTTTTTAATCTTTGCGTTCTCTGCGTGCTTTGCGAGAGAGTTAATTATGACGGGCGGAAAATCGTAGGGGCGCACCCCTACACGTCAAATTCATTGCGGTCGGGTACTACTCTGAATTTTCCAGAAGACCGTTTGCCCACATCATGGACAGCGAAATGCCTTTTTCTTCAAATTCCGAAATCTTATCCGAAAATCTGACCCGGGAAACTTTTGTCCCGATGTCCGCGTCGGATCGCTCCGCAACAAAGAGCCGAATCCGCTCGTCGCTGAGGTTCAGTCCGTCCAACACCATCGGATTGTGCGTTGTCAGCAGCACCTGACGCGGGGGTTCCGATTCCAGCATCAGACGGCAGAATTGCCGCGTCAGTCGCTTCACTGTCTGAGGACTTATCGCGTGACCGAAATTGTCTATGGCAAAAAAGGGCGGTGTGCGCGGATGCAGCGCGGAAAGCAAGATGAAAAGGATATGCAGCGAACCTTCGTCAGCGTCATATCCTGAAAGACGGCTGCGTTTTTCCTGCATCCGCTGATCCTTGAACCGGACAACGCTCCGCAATGACGGCACATTCGGCGACAGCAGTTCCCGCGAAGGCGCGGTAATATCAAAACCTTCGGGCCATCCGAGCAGATTCAGAACCTCATCCAGTCCGAGTCTGCCGAAACGGCGGTTTTTCAAATCCAGAATATCTTCAATCGCTTCTGCCAGACGCCCGCCTAAAAGTCCCAGCGGGTCCAAAGGAACGGGGTCCGGCTGAATGCCCCGCAGCACCGGCGTTGCCGGCGTGAAAATGGCATAACTGCTCAGGAGCGTGTGAAGATGAATGGTTGCATCTTCAAAAGCTTTGGAACCCGCGTTGACCAAAAAACCGAACAAGCCTCTTCTGTGGGGATGGTGTCCGATTTCACGCTGTTTGAAAGGGCTGAAAAGAATGGATTTTGTCAGTTCCCGCTCCAAAATTTCGCTGTTTTTCTGCCACAGCCTTTCTTTTTCATAGCCCCAGGCGTCAACCGGCGATTCCGGCGAACGGTTCAACTGAACTTCATATTCCGCGCTGATTTCATCCCAGTCGCCGCTGGCTTTCAGAATCACAAAAGAGGCTTCCGCGCCTTTCAGAGCGGTTTTGTATAATGCCGGGATGCTGTGCCGCAGGCCCCGTTCCAGCAGATTTCTGGCATCCGCACGGCCGGCTGCCGCTGCGCCCAGCATTCCGAAGGCTTCCAGCAGATTGCTCTTGCCGGCGCCGTTTGCGCCGATAAAGACATTCACCTGTCCGATTTCCAAATCCTGAAGGTTATAAAGGGATTTGAATCCCCGAATGCTAATTTTTTTCAGCATGTTTTACCGCCTTGTGAAGTATTGGCTTATGCTGATGCAAAAATAAAATTTTTGCACTCCGGAAGGACTGTTTATGAAACCGCAAAAGCCGAATGATATAAATATGTATCAGATATAAAGAAAAAAATAAAGGCAAATGTGCCGGAAACCGAACCGCTGTCTGAACCGGGATTTTCGGGATTAAAGGATTGACAGGATTTAATCGTGATTCGCTTTCAATATCAGACCTCCTGAAAAACTGAAATTGACATAGCATCCGAAAAGGGATAAACGGGCTGAATCCGGGACAGAAGAAATCAGACCGGAAAAAAAGAAGCCGGAGAGTTTTCATAAAAAAAAGCCTTCCGAATTTTTCAGTTTTGCAGTCGCCTCTCGTTCCCACGCTCCGCGTGGGAATGCCGCCCGGCAATGCCGTCAAGTTAACAATTTCGTAGGTCGGGGTGAGCCTGCGAACCCCGACATCATCCTATATTTTTCTCTTAACTTAACGGCATTGACGCTCCGAGCAGGTGTCGGGGTTCGCAGGCTCACCCCGACCTACATTTCCGCTATATTTTTCTCTTAACTTAATGGCATTGACGCCGCCCGGACGCTCCGCATCCGAAAATGCAGAAAACCTCCCCGCCGCTCCCACGCGGAGCGTGGGAGCGGGAACCAACTGCGTAACTCATAAATTAATTGAAAGCAGATTTTTTTTATGTTAAGTTGAATTTTTTTATCATTCCGTCATGTACAGGAATGAAGACTGAAATATATTATCATCAGGCAAGGTTATGACATCACCGAGAACACTTCTTACCGCATGGAATCTGAAGCCCAAAAAACAGTTGGGTCAGAATTTTTTATCTGATCCTTCCACATCGGAAATGATCGCAGGCCGTTCTGAAATTTCTTCAGATGACGCGGTGCTGGAAATCGGCGCGGGGCTGGGCGCGCTCACCATTCCGCTTGCCCGTACCGCCAAAAAAGTTTATGCAGTGGAAAAGGACCGTCAACTGATGGATCTGCTGAAAACAGAACTGCTTGTGAATCAGATTTCAAATGCGGTTCTGATTCAGGAAAATATACTGAATATTGACATTGCCGAGTTGGCGCAAAATGAGGGGCGGAAATTCGTCGTTATGGGAAATCTTCCCTACAATATTTCTTCACAGATATTAGTGCAACTGATTCATTCCCGAAGCGCTGTGAAACGGGCGGTTCTCATGTTTCAGAAAGAGCTTGCACAGCGCATCGGCGCACAGTCCGGCTGCAAGGATTACGGTCGGCTGACGGTGATGCTCAGATATTGCGCGGACATCAGAACGCTTGCCAATATCGGCGCGAATCTTTTTTTTCCCAAACCCAAAGTGGATTCACAAGTGCTTGAAATAAAATTTAAAGAGATGCCGGATGTGTCTGTGAATGATGAGGATTTTTTTTTCAGGGTGATTAAAGCGGCATTCGGACAGCGGCGGAAAACACTCAGAAATTCGCTGGCAGGAAGCGAACTTCAAATTGATACAGATGCGGCAGCCCGGGCATTGGAAGATTCGGGGATTGACCCCTCCCGCAGAGCCGAAACGCTTACTGTCGCCGAATTTGCCGGACTGAGCAACAGGCTGGGAACAATGCCGCTTTCGTGTTAGGTAAAAGGTAAAAATAAAAGTTTCTCGCAAAGTTCGCAAAGCAGAAGAAGCTTGATAAAATAAAAATTCCCTTCAAGAAAGTTGATTGTCATAAACAGGGAGATGTGCTAAATAACGGCGATAAGCTGATGAGTCTGAGAGTTGACAGCTTTTTTAAAAAGCTGTCAACTCTTTCAAATAGCGTTGTGTTGCCTGTAGCGGGGTGAAATCATGCGGGAAATTGCGCTTCATATCATGGACATAGCCGAAAACGGAATCAGCGCGGGCGCTGACTGCATTCACATTCTCGTCAATGAAGCCCGTAAAGAAAACCGGCTGAAAATCGAACTCAGCGATAACGGGAGCGGCATTCCGCCTGACATGCTCGCCAAAGTGACCGATCCGTTTGTGACCTCCCGCACCACGCGGCGGGTAGGGCTGGGGCTTTCGCTTCTGAAGGCGGCTGCCGAGCGATGTGAAGGGACTTTTGCCATTGAATCCGAACCCGGCAAAGGCACACGGGTGTCTGCCGAATTTCGCTATGACCATATTGACCGTGCGCCCCTCGGCGACATGGCAGGTTCTGTTCCGCTCCTGATTGTCAGTCACCCCAAAATTGATTTTGTTTATGTGCATCTCATAAATGGAAAGGAATTTGTGTTGGACACGCGGGAAATCAGAAAAGAACCTGACGCGCCGTCTCTGAGCGATCCCTCGATGTTTTTTCAATTAACCGAAATAATTCGGGAAGCGATTTCCGAACTGTCAGTTGAGAATTGAACAGCGAAAGTGTAAAAGCAATTTGTTTTATATAAATTTCTCGCAAAGGCGCAGAGAACGCAAAGATTTATATGTACTGTCATTTCGAGCGAAGCGAGAAATCTTTTTTTTCTTTGCGCCTTTGCGAGAACCCTTTATTTCCGATAAGGTCTGATAAAAAAAACAAGGAGATCATTTATGAAGAATACCGATTTTCTCAAAAAAGTAGAGGTTCTAAAGGGCTTGGATGATGAACGGCTGGCTGCTGTGCAGACCTGCTGTCATGAGGCGGCGTATTATCGCAACGACAAACTCTTTGTTGAAGGCGAAGAGGCAACGCATCTCTGGATTGTGATGGAAGGACAGATTGATGTTCGATTTGATCTGCCCGGCAGACCTTCGACGGCTGAAAACAATGTTTCCTCCCTGTCCGAAGGCATGACTTTCGGATGGTCAGGGCTTGTACCGCCGCACAAATACAAGCTTTCAGCTTACTGTACCAGTAAAACCTGCAAAGTCATGAAGATAGAGAAAGGATGTCTCACAAAACTCTTTGACGGAGATGCAACCCTCGGTTATTATGTGATGAAAAATATGGCAGGCATCATCGGCAACCGTCTGAACCGGATGCAGGAGACATTCATGGCTGCGCCGATTGCCGGAATGAAAGTTTCGCCTTTATCCAAAGTGAAAGTCACGGTTCACATGTCAACCTGCGGAATTGCCGCGGGCGCGCGTGAGGTCATGACTGCGCTCATGGAAGAAATCGCTCAGACCGACCGGAAAGACATACAGGTTGAAACCGGCAAATGTCTGGGAAAATGCACCTGCGAACCGAATGTGACAATAGCCGTGGGCGGGCAGGACCCGGTTGTTTATCAGTATATGACTTCCGACAAAATGCGTCAGGCATTCAGAAAACATATTCTGCGGGGAGAAGTTCAGAAAGAGTTTGTCATGCCGGGATAGCGATTTTTTTTCTTTGCGGGCTTTGCGCCTTTGCGAGAGACATTTTAATATGAATTTCTCGCAAAGACGCCCCCGGCTGAAATCAGAGCGCAAAGAAAAATCTTTTCTTATAAAAACAGGTCAGTTAACAGCTTCAACACCGGTTCAGGATTGGAAAGTTGGGTGTGCATCAGGCGGACAGCAGCTCCGAACTCTGTCCGGTCTGGGGGGATTGCAGGCTTCAGTACCTTGCCTGCCGCTATCCGGTTTCGGGCATTCCCGAATACAAGGTCTGCGCCGTGAGGCTGTCAAAAGC
>DZCT01000484.1 GCA_022736535.1 Desulfatirhabdium butyrativorans
TTAAAAAAATGCTCCGAAGAGATAATCAAATCTCTTACCGGTTTTTCCTACATATCGGAGTCAATTAATGTATAGTTTCAATAGAGATTTGGTATTATAACTATAGCAGGTATTAACTTTACAGTTATTCAAGATACTTGTATTTTATGGGATATGGATGGCGATTTAAAAATTGAATTAGAAGATGCGATTTCAATTTTGCAAATACTATCTGGCATAAAGGGAAATACAAGTTGTCATCAGAGTATTACATTGAGCGATTTAATATTTGTGTTAAAATTATTGGTTGACAATGAATAAGCCCAATGATGAATTGCATCAAATTCGCTTAGAGGTGGTGGGACGCCCCGCACCGCTAAGGATGTTTGTATGCAGACAACCGAATTTGGGTAGCGGGTATAGAAGTAGGTAATATGGGGATGTCATTCTGAGCGGAGCGAAGAATCTCGTCTCTATAATATGCCGCAGAGACGCAAGATTTTGCGTCTCTCGTTCTGAGAGCAAAACCCTGCGTCTCTGCTTCCTGTTTTCCTGTTTATCCCCAGAGATGATTCTGAATCCGGTTTTCCGCCGGCTCTTTTTCTGCGGCTTTGAATGTGGCTCTGACCGGCGGCATCTGCACCTGTGCGCCGTTCAGCAGTTCTTCGATGGTGAGTATCTGAATTTTCGGATAATTTCTGTTCCACCCCGGAGACGCGTAAAAGCCTGCGGACACCGCTTCGGTATTCATATCTTTTGACGGCGGCTCCAGCGTGATAAAAACGCCGAGCGCGGCTTTTTCCCGCTCCACGGTTCCGATTAAATCCCGAATGTCCCCGGATTTCACTTTGCCGCTTTTCACCTGCACCAGTATCTGTTTCGGCTTGCTATACGCATCGTCAATAAAGCTGATCACGCCGTCAATCCCTCTGTCTTTGCCTTTTTTCCCTTTTCTGCTTCCTTCCTGCCCCCCGACCGGCTTTGCCTGAATCAGCGACAATGCCCACCATTGAAACTGGTAGCGGTCATCCTGAGCCAACTGACGGGCTGATCCTGCATCCTGCGGTTCGCCGACAACCTGATATGACTCGCCTTCAAGGATGCCGAAAGCGTCTTTCAAGCGGTATTTAAGCAGGGCGATTGCCAGATGGGTGATGTCAATGCCGATCCACCGGCGGTTCAGCTTCTGCGCGGCAGCAACAGCCGTGCCGCAGCCTGAAAAGGGATCAAGGACAATATCGCCTTCGCTGCTGCTTGCCTGTATGATGCGCTCCAGCAGCGCAAGGGGTTTCTGCGTGGGATAGCCTAATGTCTCTCCGCCAAAAGCAATGTTTATATCTGTCCAGACATCCGGCAGTTTTTCACCGGGATTTTCATCTAAATAACGCTTAAATCTCGGATAGCCGGTTTTCGAGTAAAGAATCCGTCCTTGTTTATCAAGTTCCTCCATTTTTTCTTTTGCATATACCCAGCATCGGGTCGGAGGAGGACGCTTTCCTTTCCATTCATAGAGTTGTCCTGATGAAGCCCGTTGCATTGAAGCTGTTAAATCACCGATAGTATATTGTCTGCCTGTTCCTTCTTCTGTGTGACGGTACATTTTTTCAACATAAACAGGGTCTAATGAACGGTAAAGCTGATTCCAGATTTCTTTACCTGAATTTTTCACATAAAGCAGAATCACATCATGAATAGCGCCGAATTTCCGCTGAACATTTCCTTTTGCGTTGATTCTTTGCCAGATAATTTCATTTTTGAAATTCTTTATCCCGAAAATCGTATCAAGCACAACCCCCAGATAGCGGCTTGCTGTCGGATCGCAATGCAGATACAGGCTGCCGGTCGGCTTCAGCACGCGATGCAGTTCAACAAGTCTTGCCGTCATCATCACGAGATAAGCCGTCATCTGATTTGCGCCGATAAAATCCCGCAGCGCGCCGATCATCTTGGAAATCTGAGGCGGCGAATCTGTCACCAATTCATGATAAACCGCTTCAGCCGCTTTGTCCCAATGCCAAGTATCTTCAAAAGCCGTCAACTGCGCTTCCGCTTCCTGCCCGCTTTCGTCTTTGAACAGCACATTGTAACTCCTGTTGGAATTGAAAGGCGGATCCAGATAGATCAGATCAATGCTGTCTGCGGGAATATATTCCCGCAGAATATGCAGATTATCGCCGTAATACAATTGATTTTTCCATTGATTCATAAATGTTGCACTCCCTTAATTCGTCGTTTCCAAGCCGGGGGACCGGGAAAAAACAGGGACATGCCCCCCGCCTTCCTTTAAAAAAGGGTAGTAGTGTAGAAGAGGTGGTTTTCGGGGTGTCATTCTGAGCGAAGCGAAGAATCCCGCATTTCGGAATGAGATTCTTCGCTCCGCTCAGAATGACAGTTCGGGGGAAAATTTACCCGGTCCCTCAATTAATTTGCTTTTGCCGGAATATCACTTGACACCTGACCTGAAATTAAGGCATACAGAGCGTCTGTCCGTTTTTTAATTTTTAACTTGCCATATAGAACGTCATGAACATTATTACTACCATCATTCCGATATTTACGATCATCGCCCTCGGATGGCTTGCCCGAAGCAGAGGTTTCATGCCCCCGGGATTTCTGGGACCCGCGAACCGGCTGGTTTACTATCTGGCAATTCCTGCCATGATTTTCCGCTCAATTTCAAAAGCCTCTCTTGCGGGCAGTTTTCATTTTGATGTCATTGCTGTCACACTGCTTGCTGTGCTGCTGATTTTCGGACTCGGATGGCTTTCCGCTCTGATCTGCCGTATCGGACGCAGACAGACTGCCACTTTTGTGCAGAGCGCGTTTCACGGAAACCTCGGATATATCGGGCTGGCGGTCTCATATTATTATCTGGGGAACGAAGGGCTGGTCCGTGCCGGTATTCTGGCAGGATTTGTTATGATTCTGCAAAATCTGCTGGCGGTCTTTGTGCTTCAGTGCTATGCAGATGACATTTCTTTCAGCAAAAGACGGATGCTTCTGAAAATTCTGGGCAATCCTGTGATTGTGTCTTCAATTGCCGGTATTCTGTTTTCGCTGACCGGCGCGCAGATGCCGCTGATCGCGGGGCGCAGCCTTGATATTCTCAGCGGCATGTCGCTGCCGCTCGCGCTGCTTCTCATCGGCGCGTCCCTGTCTTTTGACTCTGCGAAACATCATTTCGGAATCGTGGTTTTCAGCGCCTTGGCAAAGCTGATAATACTGCCCGGCATGGGGCTTTTTTTATATCGCTTTTTTGCGCTCTCGCATGAGGAATTTCTTCCGGGCGTGATTCTGCTCGCGGCTCCCACCGCGACCATCGTGTTTATCATGGCGCAGGAAATGGGCGGAGACAGGGATTTCGCAGTGTCAGCCATTTCGCTCAGTACGCTGCTGTCCGCGCTGACGTTTTCCTTATGGCTGAATCTGATCTGATCCGAGTCAGGCATTATCGGAAATAAAAGTTTCTCGCAAAGTACGCAAAGTGCGCAAAGATTTATTATAAATAGGAGTTACGCAGTTGATTTTTTTGCCCTGCGGTCTCGTTCCCACGCTCCGCGTGGGAACGAGGTCAACCTGTAACCTGTAACATGTAACAGGTTACAGGTTACATGTTACATTTCTTTGCGCCCTCTGCGCCTTTGCGAGAAATAAAAA
>DZCT01000485.1 GCA_022736535.1 Desulfatirhabdium butyrativorans
CCGGTCCTTGGTCTGTCCGATGAGACGCCCCGGCATACTCCGCACATACTGCATCTTTGTAGCAAACATGCCCAGTGCGGGACCGCCGAAGGAACGGGGAATGCCGAAACTCTGTCCTTCTCCGCATACGATGTCCGCGCCCTGACTGCCGGGGTTTTTAAAAAGACCGTAGGCAAGCGGTTCTGTAACGCATGAGACAAAGAGCGCATTCAGTCCGTGAATCTGCTTTTCGGCGGTCTGCAAATCCTCGACACATCCGAAGAAGTTAGGCGACTGCACGGCTACGGCTGCCAGATCATCGCTGATTTGACTCAGAGCGGAAAAGTCGGTTCTGCCGTTACTGAGATAAGGCAGTTCCTTGATTTCGTAGCCGGTGGGCGCGAGATATGTCTGCACAACTTTGCGGTACAAGGGGTGAATCGCTCTGGAAACCGCCACTTTTTTCTTGCGGGTAATGCGGATCGCCATGAGCAATGCCTCAGCCAGCGCGGACGCGCCGTCATACATGGAGGCATTTGCAACTTCCATGCCGAGCAGTCGGCAGACAAGGCTCTGATATTCGTAAATCGCCTGAAGCGTGCCTTGGCTGATTTCCGGCTGGTAAGGCGTATAAGCAGTTGAAAACTCGGAACGACCGAGGAGATAACTCACAGACGCGGGGATGTGATGCTCATAGCTGCCCGCGCCGAGGAATATCCTGTATTCCGGCGAAACAGCGTTCATGCCTGCCAGCGAGTTCATGTAGTCGTTCAGTTCCCACTCGGTCATCGGCTCCGGCAGATTGAGTTCCCGGTCGCGGCGGCATTCGCCCGGAATCATGGAAAAAAGCTCGTCAAGACTTCCGACGCCTGCTGTTTTCAGCATAGAAGCAATATCGTCGTCGGTATGAGGTAAGTATCGCATCGTTATCCTCCTTTTACATGGACACATTTCTCGCTCCCACGCTCTGCGTGGGAGCGTCACGGGACACCGCAACTGTGTTCCATTTTTTTCATAATCCCTTGAGCATCGCGAGATATTCGTCTTTGTCCATGAGCGTGTCAAGTTCGGATAAGTCATCGGGTTTGACTTCAATGAGCCATCCTTCGCTGTAGGGGCTTTTGTTCACGAGTTCGGGCGAATCCGCAAGATTGCTGTTTACGGCAATCACCTCCCCGCTGACCGGCATATAGATTTCAGAAACAGCTTTGACAGATTCTACTGTTCCAAATTCTTCTCCTTTTTGGAAGGTGCTTCCGAGTTGGGGCAATTCTACAAAAACAATATCGCCAAGTTGGTCCTGCGCGTAGTCTGTGATGCCGACAATGACTTTGCCGCTCTCGGCTCTTGCCCACTCGTGTTCCTCCGTGTAACGGACATCATCGCTCAAAACCAGTTCGCTGATTTTTTTCATGGCTGTTTCCTCCTTTCCGGTAATAAATTTCTCGCAAAGACGCTAAGAACGCAAAGTCCGCTAAGAAAAAGATGAACATTATCTTTGTCATTCTGAACGCATTATTTTTGTCATTCTGAACGCAGTGAAGAATCTCCGCGGTATTGCATGGATGAGATTCTTCGCTTCGCTCAGAATGACATTTCCGAACCACAAGCTTTTCTTTGCGCCCTTTGCGGTCTTTGCGAGAAACATTTAAAAAAGCGAATCAATAAAACATCCGCCTCCGCCGCCTTCATTGATTCGGGACTCAGCCCCGCCCGTGAAACTGCTGATAGGCGCAGGCGGCGAGTCATCATAACGGGAAGCCGCCTGTCGTGCGCCTTCTGTATTTCCTTTTGCCCGTTCGGCTTTGGGGAATTTCAGGAAGACATTTTTCTGCTTCACTTTTACCCAATAGCCTTCATTTCTGACCATCGTGCTGATGTCATAGTCGTAGTTGTAGTTTCCGTTTTTCCATTCCCAGAGTTTCTTTTCCACCAGATCATTTTCCTTAACAGATACGGGAACTTTGACAATTTTGCCATTATCGTCATACTGCAAAACCTGAACCTCGTTCCAGTCATAGTCGGCGTCGTTAGGACAAGCAACCATATTCCAGCCGCCTTTCTCAACATCCGGGTTGTAGGAGAGCGGAATTTCTATTTCATGATTTTTGCTCACCGGAATGCCGCTGAATTGAATCGTGTGCTTATTCCGGGAAAATACCCAGTAAGCCTTTCCCGGCTCCACGTTTCCGAGACCGCTTCCGTATTCATCGTAGCCGCCTTTAGCCGGATTGTATGTTCCGATTCTGAAGAGCGTTGTGTCGTAGTCTCCCACGCCGAAAATCTGTTCAGGAGCAGGATTATCAGGCAAATGAACAAAAGAAACCATTCTGAAATCCGCCGTGACTGCACCGGGTCCGACTTCAATTCCTTTGATATACTCGGAAACGCCGACCTTAAAGCTACGTTCTTCAGACCAATCGGAAACGCCGCCTCTTTCATCTTCATACTGAACTTTCCAGAGATATTTCAAGCCGGAGGCAAAGTCTGAATGACTCATTGCTTCAAGATTCTGTGTAGTCATTTCTGTATTAACAACGCCGTCAGACTGCTTTATCTCCCAGTATGTTTTTTCATGGGCATCACCGTCCGGGTCAGAGAAATCGCTGGCTTCGAGCGTGATTTCACCTTCGGGAAGTGCGGTTTCGTTTGCCGGACTTACCGCTACGGGCTTTTCCGGCGGGTTATTGGGATGCTCGCTGATAAAGCCGGTGAGAGTGAAGTCATAAGGATTTTCATCGCTGTCGTTTGTCTCAAACAGAAGCGTTCCCGTGAATTTGCCGACTACATCCGTATCAAGCTGAATCTCAACATCAGCCGATTTGTCCGGCTCAATGCTTTGAGGAAATTCGCCGACAATGCTGAAGCCCGAAGGCAATTCAGGTTTTCCGATTTCCAGCGTTTCTGTTCCTGTATTCTGAATCGTGAAAATTTTCGTAGCAGGCTGTGCGCCAACCAGCGTATCGCCGAAATTCACATTTCCCTCATTATCCGGAATTTCAACGCTGTCCGAGAAAACCGCAATTTCCGGCACCGGAACCGGCGTCACTTCTCCGCTCAGGCTGATTCGGTAAGGATTTTCGTCTTTGTCGTTATTGCCGAATTGAAGCGTCCCTGCGAATTTGCCGAGTTCTTCAGCGTCAAGCCGAATCTGAAAACTGCCGCTGCCCGCAGAATCAATGCTGTCAGGGAATGCGCCGACAAGCGTGAATCCTTCGGGCAATTGAGGCATTCCGAGTTTCAATTCTGCCGTACCTGTATTTCTAACGACAAAAGTTTTTGTAATCGGCGTTCCTTTTGTTGTTCCGTCAAAAGAGAAACTGCCGTTGTTTGAGATAAGCGAGTCATTCCACAGCACTTCAATTTCCGGTTCAGGGATGACCGTCACGGCTGCCGAAAGCGCAAGGTTGTAAGGCGTGTTGCCGGTGTCATTGCTGTCAAATTTGAGCGTTCCCTTAAAGTTGCCGACATTTTCAGCCTTGAATTGAATCTGAAAACTTGTTTCGCCGTCTGCCTCAATGCTTTCGGGAATCTCACCGATAAGCGTGAAGTTATCCGCCTCGAGAGAATACTGAAGAGTCAGCACACCTGTTCCGGTGTTTTTTATGATAAAACTTTTCGCAAGCGGCTCGTCAGGAAAGGTTTCTCCGAAATT